>CALELC010000426.1 GCA_937904535.1 uncultured Planctomycetaceae bacterium | reverse complement strand
AGCTACAGCGCTCGATGATCTACCGCCAGGCTCTGGGCAAAACACAGTTCGATCGAGCCTTTGAGAAGGTTTATCACGATCGCTTCGAACACTTCATTATCGAGGGCATTCGGGCCGGGCTGTTAACCCATGATTTGCGCCGCTTGGACCTCAACAAACTCTCGCAATCGCTGCAACCTGCTCGCGACGACCTGTTTCGTTACCTCGGGGTACAAACGCTCTCTGACCGATATCTCTTACAGATTGAGGGCCGCCGAATCGAAACTCCCCAGTACTTTTGGATGCGCGTCGCGATGGGGCTGGCGCTGGCCGAACAGGATCAGCAAGAGCAGCGAGCGATTGAGTTCTACGAATTGCTCTCTTCGCTCCGATTCACCAGCGCGACACCCACCCTGTTTAATTCAGGAACACTCCACCCGCAGTTGAGCAGTTGTTATCTAACAACCGTTCAAGATGATTTGCAGCAGATCTTCAAGAGTCTGGGCGACAATGCGATGTTGTCCAAGTGGGCCGGCGGATTGGGGAACGACTGGACAAACATCCGTGCCACCGGCGCACGCATCAAGGGGACCAATGGCGAGAGCCAGGGTGTTATTCCATTTTTGAAGATCGTGAATGATACGGCGATCGCCGTCAATCAAGGCGGAAAACGCAAGGGAGCGGTCTGTGCTTACCTGGAGCCTTGGCACCTCGACTTCCAAGAGTTCCTCGATCTGCGGAAGAATACCGGCGACGACCGCCGCCGCACTCATGACATGCACACCGCCGCCTGGATTCCTGACCTGTTCATGCAGCGGGTGCGTGACGGCCAGATGTGGACCTTGTTCAGCCCGGATGAAGTTCCCGACCTGCACGATGCCTACGGGCAAGATTTTAAGGTTCGTTACGAGCAGTACGAGGCGGATGCAGCAGCGGGAAAAATTCGGCTGTATCGGCAAGTAGATGCGGTGGGCTTGTGGCGAAAGCTGCTCACGCGAGTTTTCGAAACAGGGCATCCGTGGGTGACATTCAAAGATCCTGCCAACCTCCGCTCGCCGCAAGATCATGTGGGCGTGGTCCATAGCAGCAACCTTTGTACGGAAATCCTGCTCAACACCAGTGCCGACGAGATCGCAGTTTGTAATCTTGGCTCGATCAACCTCGCCAAGCATCTTGTCGACGGAGCGCTCAACCACGCTCTGCTTCGTGACACGGTCACGACCGCGATGCGGATGCTCGACAACGTCATCGACATCAACTACTACCCGACCGCCGAAGCCAGAAATGCCAACCTGCGGCACCGTCCTGTGGGGCTCGGCTTGATGGGATACCAAGATGCCCTGTGTGAACTGCGGATTCCGTTTGCCAGCGATGCGGCCGTTGAGCTGGCCGACCAGAGTATGGAGGCGATTAGTTACTATGCGATATTGGCCTCGACGCAGTTAGCCCGCGAACGCGGCAGGTATGAATCGTATGCCGGTTCAAAATGGGACCGTGGGCTGCTGCCGATCGACACGCTGGCGCTACTGGAACAAGCTCGTGGAGAGCCGATCGAAGTGGATCGCGAGCAAACGTTGGATTGGCAAGTCGTTCGGGACGCCATCGCCCAATACGGAATGCGAAACAGCAACTGCCTGGCCATCGCGCCGACGGCGACCATTTCAACGATTGTCGGCTGCGCTCAGTCGATCGAGCCGACTTATAAGCAACTGTACTCGAAGAGCAATTTGTCAGGCGAGTTTACACAGATCAACTTTCACCTTGTGAATGAACTGAAGGCGCGCGGTCTATGGGACGCAGAGATGCTCGACGCCTTGAAGTACTACGACGGCGCCGTCGGAGAAATTCCACGCTTGCCGCCGATTGTCAAGGAGCTGTTTGCAACGGCATTCGAAATCGAACCGAAATGGTTGATCGCGGCTGCCGCCAAGCGTCAGAAGTGGATCGACCAGGGCCAGTCGCTCAACTTGTATCTGGCCGCTCCGAGTGGCAAGGCGATCGACGCGATGTATCAGCTTGCGTGGAGAAAGGGCTTAAAAACCACTTATTACCTGCGTTCGCTGGCTGCCACGCAGATCGAGAAGTCGACCGTCGATGTCAACCGCCATGGCATTCAACCGCGGTGGATGAAATCACAAAGTGCGTCTCGTGACGTACGGGTGGAGCGGACAGATAGCTCGCCACAAGCGATCTCTCCTAGCGACACTTGTCGAATCGACGACCCGGACTGTGAAGCCTGTCAGTAGAACGGCAGGCTTTTCAATCAATCCCTACGCCGCCACCCACTCGTAAATATTTGGTTCATCCCATGAAAAACACCGGTACCTCTCGGTTTAGTGCTTCCGACAAACGGCTCATCAACTGTAACCAGGTGGACGTCAATCAACTGATGCCATTGAAGTACCACTGGGCTTGGGAGCACTACCAGAATGGCTGCGCCAATCACTGGATGCCGACAGAAGTGCCGATGACCAAAGACATCGAAACCTGGCGCAGTAGCCGCTTAAGCGACGCGGAACGCCACGTCATTCTGCGCAACCTGGGGTTCTTCTCAACCGCCGAAAGCCTGGTCGGCAACAATTTGGTGTTAGCGATTTTCAAGCACGTCACCAATGCCGAATGCCGCCAGTATCTGTTGCGGCAAGCCTTCGAAGAGGCGGTTCACTCGCATACCTTCCTGTATGTGGTCGACAGCCTCGGGCTGGACGAAGGCGAAGTGTTCAACATGTACCACGAAGTTCCCGCAATTGCTCGCAAGGACGCCTTTGAGACCGAATTGACGGCGGAACTATTGTCGCCTGGCTTTACGACGGCGACAGTCGAAGGAGCGCAGGCCTTTCTTAAGAATCTGATCGGCTATTACCTGATTATGGAAGGCGTGTTCTTCTACACCGGGTTTGTGATGATGCTCTCCTTCCATCGTCGCAATCTCATGACCGGTATCGGTGAGCAGTTCCAGTACATCTTGCGTGATGAAACCATCCATCTGAACTTCGGGATCGATCTCATCAACGGGATCAGAGCAGAGAATCCGCACCTGTGGACAATCGATTTTCAGCAAGCCATGGTTGATCGCGTCAAGCAGGCGGTTGAGTTGGAACTGGAGTATGCCGCGGATTGTCTTCCCAGCGGTATCCTAGGGCTCAACCAAGAATTGTTCCGCGACTACGTGCAGCACATCGCCGACCGTCGGCTTGAACGGGTGGGCCTGCCCATGCAGTACGGCTCGAAGAATCCCTTTCCTTGGATGAGCGAAACCATCGACCTGGCCAAGGAGAAGAACTTCTTTGAAACCCGCGTCACGGAATATCAATCGGCC
Organism: uncultured Planctomycetaceae bacterium; assembly: GCA_937904535.1. Taxonomy (GTDB): domain Bacteria; phylum Planctomycetota; class Planctomycetia; order Pirellulales; family Pirellulaceae; genus UBA6163. The sequence goes on along the minus strand of CALELC010000426.1, from coordinate 3,166 downwards.
GGCAGCCTGAGCTGGGATTGAACCCAGCGTTGGTTATCCAAAAGAGGGCAGCTATCCGTTACCCTGCAGTTCTCCTCAATGCGCCCTTCGTTCCTCAGGGACGTGCCACTCCAAGGATTGCATCCTCAAGGTCACGCTGGCTTTGGATGGCACGCTCGGCGGATCGGAGCTGCTGGGCGGCGGCCACCAGGTTGGTGAGCGCGGGGAGTACCTCGTCCCACTGACGCGTTTTCAGGCCGCAGTCGGGATTCACCCAGAGCCGCTCCGCAGGAATTCGTTCGGCAGCCTTCTGCATCAGGCCGATGATGTGCTCCTCGCTGGGAATGTTGGGCGAATGGATGTCATACACGCCGGGCCCGATTTGGTTCGGATAGTTGAACGTTTCGAAAGCCTCCAGTAGCTCCATATCGGAGCGGGACGTTTCGATGGTGATTACATCGGCATCCATTTGGGCGATCGACTCGATGATGTCATTGAACTCCGAGTAGCACATGTGCGTGTGAATCTGCGTTTCGTCGGCGACTCCGTTGGCGGCGATGCGAAATGACTCCACTGCCCAGCCCAGATACGCTTGCCACTGAGCGCGCCGCAGCGGGAGGCCCTCGCGGAGCGCCGCCTCATCGATCTGAATGATCTGCACGCCAGCTTTCTCCAGCTCGAGAACTTCCTCGCGGATCGCCAAGGCAATCTGTTTGCAGGTGACCGAGCGCGGCTGGTCGTCGCGGACGAATGACCAGTTCAGGATCGTGACCGGGCCGGTCAGCATACCCTTCACCGGCCTATCGGTCAGTGATTGGGCGTAGGTAATCCAGGGAACGGTCATCGGCTGAGGACGGCTGATATCACCATACAGGATCGGTGGTTTGACGCAGCGGGAACCATAAGACTGCACCCAGCCGTTGTCGCTAAACGCATAGCCTTGCAATTGTTCACCGAAGTACTCGACCATATCGTTGCGTTCAGCTTCACCATGCACGAGCACATCCAACCCCAGAGCCTCTTGCTCGCGGACGCAGCGAGCGATCTCATCGCGCATCGCAGAGAGATAGGTTGGCTCATCGATCTTTCCGGCTTTGAATTGACTTCGTGCCCGACGGATTTCCGCGGTTTGCGGAAATGAGCCGATCGTAGTGGTCGGGTATTTGGGCAGCTTGAGAATCGCGGCTTGCACTTCGGCTCGCTGTGCAAACGCACTATGGCGCTGCCCCAACCGGGAATCAACCTTAGCGAGGGCCGCTTTGACCGCTGGATCGTTCACCCGAGACGACCCGCGACGCGACTCAATGGCGGCCCGATTGCTTTCCAGTTCAGCGTGAACGGCGCTCCTACCCTCGGTTAGCGCAAACTTGACCACCCGCAGCTCTTCAAGTTTCTGCTTCGCAAAAGCCAACCACGACTTGATTTCACTGTCTAGCTTCTTTTCGCCCTCCAGATCCACCGGCACGTGCAACAGCGAGCATGAGGGAGCCAGCCATAAGCGATCACCTAATTGTTTCGCCAGGGGCTCCAGCCAATCGAGCAACGTATTGAGATCGGTCTTCCAGATATTGCGACCATTGATCACGCCTAACGAAAGCACCCGATCGGCCGGTAGCGTTTGAAACAAGGTGGCGACTTCGTCACGAGCGCTGATAGCGTCGAGGTGCACGCCGGCTACCGGCAAGCTGGCGACCAGTGGCAGGTTCTCCTGGAGCTGTCCAAAGTAGGTTGTCAGCAGAAGTTTGACCGGAGCAGTACTGAATGCATGGTAAGCAGTTGCAAATGCTTGCTTCCAGCTGGGCTCCAGTTCGGTTACGAGAATCGGTTCATCGACCTGAACCCACTGGACGCCTTCCTGAGCGATGGCGTCGAGCAACTGTTGGTAAACCGCCAATAGCTTGGGCAACAGGGCCAGTTTATCAGAACCGTCTTTGGATTTACCGAGTGCGAGATAAGTCACCGGTCCAATAATCACCGGCTTGGGATTCAATCCCAATGCCTTGGCTTCGCGAATCTGCGCGCGGAGTTGGGAAGCGTCTAACCGAAACGCGGTATCGGCTAGGAACTCCGGAACGATGTAGTGGTAGTTGGTGTCAAACCACTTGGTCATCTCTCCGGCTGCCACACCCTCAGAACCGCAACAGGTTTCGGCCGACGCTGCGGAACGTCCACGAGCCACCCGGAAGAGATTGTCCAAGGGGTCGCCCGCAAAGCCGCGTACACGCTCGGGCAGATGCCCTAGCATGACACTCATATCGAGCACCTGGTCGTAGAACGAGAAATCGCCGACGGGCACGAGGTCGAGCGCTGGCTGTGCTTGCCAGTGAAGCCGCCGCAGTTCCGCTCCGACTGCTTGCAGATCGGCTAAGGTACTTTGGCCTTTCCAATACGCTTCGAGGGCAAACTTAAGTTCTCGCTGAGCGCCGATTCGCGGAAAGCCGAGGTTGTGTGATTTCATCATGACGTAAGCTGTGCTTGTTCAGGTTGTAGGGAAGTCGGGGTGTCAGATGGACAGAATCTACAACCGTGATTACATTACGAAAAATGATTAATGTTCACCGATGCATGAATTGTGCTCATGTAGGTAGGATGGCGAGACGCCGGTGATTGAACGAGTGCATCTAGAAATTGTCCGCGCCACCGCACGGCTCGGTTCCGTCACAGCGGCTGCGGAGTCGCTGTATGTCACCCAGCCGGCGCTGAGCCACTCGATCCGCAAGCTGGAGGAAGCACTTGGACTGAAGATCTGGAACCGAGAAGGACGATCATTGCGGCTGACGCAGGCCGGTGAGTACTTGCTGGCCGTCGCCAACCGGCTGTTGCCACAGCTCGAACGCGCCGAGCAACAGCTGCAGCAGTTTGCGCAGGGCGAGCGAGGCACGCTGCGGATTGGCATGGAATGTCATCCCTGTTACCAGTGGCTCCTGAAAGTCGCCGCTCCGTTTCTGCAGGCCTGGCCGGACGTCGATCTGGATGTGATTCAGAAATTCCAGTTCGGTGGTATCGATGCGTTATTGGCGCACGACATTGACATGCTGGTCACGCCCGACCCACTGAATGTGCAGGGGCTGTGTTTTGAACCGGTGTTCGACTATGAACAGGTGCTGGTGGTCGGCAGGGAGCATCCGCTGCGGCGGGCGAGGCAGGTCGAGCCGGAGCAACTGGCGGAAGAGACACTGATCACCTA
>CALELC010000425.1 GCA_937904535.1 uncultured Planctomycetaceae bacterium | reverse complement strand
TCGTAGCAACTGCTGGATGTTGGCGCCTGGTCTTACGCACGCATTGCAGTCTGCAGCCGCTGCGGGGTAGAGGGTCTTACGATTCATTCCTTTTCTGGCGGTGTTCGCTGCGCTCGACCGCCGGCTAATGGCTTGAATCCCTGCGGGATAGGACGTTTAGTCCACCGACTCAAGGCGAGCTGCTTAGTCCTTCTTAGCGGACGAGGCCTTGGAATCCGAGCTGCCGCTAGATTTCGACTCACCGGAGGACTTATCAGCCTGGGCAGCTTTCTTATAGCTGTCGCTGCGGTAATCGGTTTGATAGAAACCGCTGCCCTTAAAAACAATTGCGCCACCGGTCCCAAACAATCGACGCAGCTTATTTTTGCCACATTCAGGGCACTTCTTTTGGACCGGTTCGTTGATCCCTTGAAACAACTCAAAGGTATGGCTGCATGCGTCGCATTCGTAGTCGTAGGTTGGCATGGTTTGGGTATTGGTAAGTCGAAGAAAGGTGATGGGCAAACATGAAGGACGGCCTCGCTTTGAAGAAGCGAGACCGTACGAAGTGTGAGCGGTGACAGGCGCTGGCGCCGCTGTTGCGCTAGCCGTTCTTACGAAGCCGCCGGACCCGTGCTGACAACGACCTGACTGGGACGCACGACGCGATCGTGCATTTGGAATCCGGCGGTTGCTTCGATGGCAACGATGCCTTCTTGATGTTGATCGCTAGGCGTCTGCGCAATGGCTTGATGGAAGTTGGGGTCGAACACTTCGCCAACGGCCGGAATCGGTTTGACTCCATGCTTTGCTAAGATGTCGTCAAGTTGCTTCGTCACCAGTTGCACACCCGACTTGAGTCCTTCAACGGCTTCGCCAGCTTCGGATGATGAGCTGGCTGCTTCGATTGCTCGAACCAGGTTATCACGGACCTGCAACACATCTTCGACGAGCGGCAAGGCCGCGTAGCGAAGTTGTTCTTCGTAGTCTTTGCGAGTTCGCTTGCGGAAGTTTTCTAGTTCGGCCTGAGCCATCAGCACACGCTGGCGAGCCTGTTCGACTTCCTGCGCCATGCGGTCCATCGCCTCGTCACGGCTTTCCAGCGCAGCATCGGCAGCCGCGGCTTGATCGTCTGACGCTGCCTGCTCTTCGACCGGAAGCGACTCAGCGCTGGCGACGGGATCGGGGGGCTGGGCGTCCTGAGGCGAATCGTTGGGAGAGTTGGCTTGAGGTTGCGATTGTTGGGTCATGGCAAACTAAAAGGGGAGTACGGAGAGTCAGTCCGAATAGCGTGCTCTGATGGTGGATCAGGACGACGCTTGCGATTCGGGATCAAAAAAGTTTTTCAGCTTTTCGAAAAATGACTTGGTTTCGGGGAGCACCGATTCGTGGTCGAGCTCAGCCAATTGGCGGAGCAGTTTTTCTTGGCTCTCGGAGAGCTTCTTCGGCACCTCGATCACTGTTTGTACCAGGAGGTCACCCGGGCGTGAGCCACCGGGTTGAACAATCCCCTTGCCGTGAATTCGGAATACTTCGCCGCTTTGGGTGCCCGGGTCAATTCGCAGGGTGGTTGGGCCATCGAGCGTCGGCACTTCCACCTCCGCCCCCAGCGCTGCCTGAGTGTAGGAGATGGGGAACTGCAGAATTAGGTTGGTCCCGTCGCGGCGGAACAGGTCATGCGGCCGCACGGTGATAAAGCAGTAGCAGTCGCCGCGCGGTCCCCCATTGGGACTCGCTTCACCTTCACCTTGCAGGCGCACACGCATCCCATCGTCAACACCAGCAGGAATGTCGACGTTCAAAGTTGCTTTCTCGGCGACCAAGCCGGCTCCGCGGCAACTGCTGCAAGGTTGACTGATCGTTTTGCCTGCGCCGTGACACGTCGGGCAGCTGGTTTGCACGCGCAGGATGCCAGCGGACTGAATGACCTGTCCACGACCACCGCAGGTGCTGCAGGTCACTGGTTGGCTACCCGGTGCAGCTCCGCTGCCATGGCAAGTGCCGCAGGGATTGCGGCGGCGAAACGAGATCTGTTTGGAAACGCCGCGGGCTGCTTCTTCGAGCGTTAGCGTCACGTCGCAGCGGATATCGGCGCCGCGCTGTTGACGACGACCGCCGCTGCGCCGTCCGCGCGATCCGCCGCCAAAGAAGTCATTGAGGACATCGCCAAAAATGTCGCCAAACGAATCGATGTCCGTAAACTGCGGACCGGAGCCATTGACGCCGGCATGGCCAAACTGGTCGTATCGGCTCCGCTTTTCCGGGTCGCTCAGCACCTCATATGCTTCGGCGCACTGTTTGAACTTGACGGTCGCGTCCGGATCGTTGCGATTGCTGTCCGGATGGTATTTGATCGCCAACTTGCGGTAGGCGCGGTCGATCTCCACCTTGGTCGCTGTCCGTTGGACCTGCAGAATTTCGTAATAGTCCAGCTTCTCGGTCATGAGCGATGCGATGGAGTGCTATGTACGGGATGAATGACGCGAGGTGCATGGCACTTCTCGCTCACTCAGAAATAAAAATCGGCGGAGGCGTTCATATTCCTATGATGAACGACCCCGCCGCTATCAATGTATCGCCGGGATCAATCCTGCTCACCCGGATCATAAGACGAACACGATGCCGATGCGGTCGCATCAGTGGTTGCCGAAACAGACGCATCGATGCGTCTGCGCATCAATCTTATGCCCCGGAAAGACCAGCCTCTGATTTTGCTGGTGCTGAACCTTAAGCATGGTCCGGACACAATTCACGAGCAACGTAAGCTTGTGCCCGGATGCTTAACTGGTAAGGATCACCGTGCGCAACGGATGTCAAAGAGCCAGGTTAGGCAACCACGCCTTCGACAGCCCGCTTCGCCTTATCGTCCTTGTCGAACGTTGTGACCATTGCTTCGGTCGTCAGCAGTAGGCCAGCGATGCTGCCCGCGTTGGTCAGCGCCGTGCGAACCACCTTGACCGGGTCGATGATGCCGGCCTTGAGCATGTCGACATAGGTGCCGGAGTAGGCATCGAAGCCGATGTTGCTCTCTTTCTGGCGAACTTCGTCGACGATCACGGCTCCGTCCAACCCACCGTTGTCAGCGATCTGCCGCATCGGTGCATCGAGAGCTCCCAGAACGATGTCGATACCGATCTTTTCGTCGCCCTTGGCCTGCTTGCGTGCGGCTTCAACCGCTTCGCGGCAACGCACCAGCGCCACACCACCACCGGGCAGAATGCCTTCTTCGACCGCTGCACGGGTGGCGTGCAGAGCGTCTTCCAACCGTGCCTTGGTCTGCTTCATCTCGCTTTCGGTTTCGGCACCGACGCGGATCACCGCCACACCGCCGGCGAGCTTCGCCAAACGCTCTTGGAACTTTTCCTTGTCGTAGTCGCTGTCGGTCTGTTCGATCTGGGTGCGGATCTGAGCGACACGCTTGTCGATCTCTTGTCGATCGCCGGCACCTTCAATGATCGTGGTGTCATTCTTGGTGACAGTGACCTTCTTGGCGCGACCGAGGTGTTCCAGCGTCACATTTTCGAGCTGGATCCCGAGGTCTTCGCTGATCAGCGTGCCGCCGGTCAGCGTGGCGATGTCGCCGAGCATGGCCTTGCGACGGTCGCCGAAGCCCGGGGCCTTCACCGCACAGACATTGAGCGTGCCGCGCAGCTTGTTGACGACCAACAAGGTGAGCGCTTCGGCGTCGACATCTTCAGCGATGATCAGCAGCGGCTGGCCGGTCTGAGCGGTCTTTTCTAGCAGCGGCACCAGTTCGCGGATGTTGCTGATCTTCTTTTCGAACAGCAGAATCAGCGCGTTGTCGAGCGCTGCTTCCATCGTGCTCGGATCGGTGATGAAGTACGGCGAGATGTAGCCCTTGTCGAACTGCATTCCGTCAACGTACTCGACTTCGGTCTCGCGGCTCTTGCCTTCTTCGACCGTGATCACACCGTCTTTGCCCACGCGCTCCAGCGCGTCGGCGAGCAGGTTGCCGATCTGGCGGTCGTTATTGGCCGAAATCGCACCGACATGCGCGACTTCTTCCTTGCCCGACACCGGCCGGCCCATTTCGTGCAGCCGGGTACAGGCGGCCTGAACCGCACGGTCGATCCCCCGGCGGATCGCGGTCGGGTTGCTGCCGGCGACGATGTTTCGCAGGCCTTCTTTGAAGATCGCACGTGCCAGCACAGTGGCGGTCGTGGTGCCGTCACCGGCCAGATCGCTGGTCTTCTGAGCGACTTCGATGACGAGCTTCGCGCCCATGTTTTCGAACCGGTCATCCAGTTCGATTTCCTTGGCCACGGTCACGCCGTCTTTGGTGACCGTGGGGCCGCCGAAAGATTTGTCGATGATCACGTTCCGGCCGGTCGGTCCCATGGTGACCGCCACCGCATCGGCGAGTTTTTCCACGCCGGCGAGCATGCGGGCTCGCGCGTGGTCTTCAAAAAGCAATTGTTTCGCCACGTTTGTGACTCCTGGATGGTTGAATGGTAAGTGCTAACGCTACAGCTCCAAAGGTCGTTGACCCTTAGAGCAACTTCGCCAGGATGTCGCTTTCACGAAGAATCTTCATTTCCTGTCCGTCGACTTCGATTTCGCTTCCGCCGTAGCGGCCGTAGATCACGACGTCACCGACGGCGACACTCAGTTCGCCGCGATTGCCGTTGTCGAGCAGCTTGCCAGGGCCGACGGCCACGACGGTGCCGCGTTGCGGTTTTTCGCGTGCGGAGTCGGGCAGCACGATCCCGCCAGCGGTGGTTTCTTCGGCTTCGCTGGGCTGAACAACAACACGGTCATCGAGCGGACGGAGATTGACTTTGGCCATTATGAGAGTTCCTAAAATGTTACTTGTTGATGGTTAAATATCAGGGATTCAGCACTGGGTCGCAGGCTTACATCATGCCGGGCATGCCGCCCATTCCTGGCATACCGCCCATTCCGCCCATGCCGTGGTCATGGCCGTGGTCGTGACCGCCTTCTTCGGCTTCGACCGGGATGTCACAGACGCACGAATCGGTGGTCAGCAACAGACCGGCAACGCTGGCCGCGTTGGTCAACGAAGTGCGAACCACCTTGGCCGGGTCAACGATCCCTGCCTGAACCAAGTCGCAGTAGGCTTCCGAGTTCGCATCGTAGCCGTCGTTGTCGCCGGGCATCTGCAGCACGCGATTGACGACCACAGCACCGTCCAAGCCAGCGTTGTTGGCGATCGCACGCAGCGGCATGTCGAGCACGTTGCGGATGATCCGCACGCCGAGGGCTTCATCGCCGGCGGTTTCAGCCATCAATTTTTCGACAGCGGGACGGCAACGCAGCAGCGTGACACCGCCGCCCGCGACGATCCCTTCTTCCAGGGCAGCCTGAGTGGCAGCACGGGCGTCGTCCAACAGAGCCTTGCGCTCTTTCATTTCGGTTTCGGTCGCGGCACCGACGTTGATCTGGGCGACACCGCCGACGAGCTTCGCCAGCCGCTCTTGCAACTTCTCGCGGTCGTAGTCGCTGTCGGTGTTAGCGATTTCGCGGCGGATCTGTTCGACCCGAGCATTGATCGCTTCTTTCTTGCCAGCGCCGCCGACGATCGTGGTCGATTCGCTGGTGATCCGCACCTTCTTGGCACGTCCCAGGTCGGTGAGCTTGACGCTTTCCAGGTCGATGCCGAGGTCTTTGAAGATTGCCTGGCCGCCACAGAGCGTGGCCAAGTCGCCGAGGATGGCCTTGCGGCGATCGCCGTATCCAGGAGCCTTGACGGCGGCGACTTGCAGAATGCCGCGCATCTTGTTGACAACCAAGGTCGCCAACGCTTCGCCATCGACGTCTTCGGCGATGATCAACAGCGGCTTAGCGGACTTGCTGGCGGCTTCCAGCAGCGGAATCATCTTCTTGTTGCTGCTGATCTTTTCTTCGAACAGCAGCACGTAGCAGTCATCCAACTCGACTGCCACTTCGTCTTGGTTGGTGACGAAATGCGGTGACAGGAACCCGCGATCGAACTGCATCCCCTCGACAACGTCGACGTAAGTCTCGTTGGAGCGGCCTTCTTCGACGGTGATCACGCCGTCTTTGCCGACCTTGGTGAACGCGTCGGCGAGCACTTGACCGATTTCCGGGTCGTTGTTGCCAGCGATCGTGGCGACTTGCTTGATGTCGGCCTTGTTCTTTTCGTCGATCGGCTTGGCGATCCGGGCCACTTCGTCGCAGACCACGGCGACCGCCTTGTTGATCCCGCGCTGCAGGGCCATCGCGTCAGCGCCGCTGGCGATCGACTTCAGGCCTTCACGGAAGATCGCTTCGGCCAACACGGTGGCAGTCGTCGTGCCGTCCCCGGCGACATCATTGGTCTTGCTGGCTGCCTCTTTGACCAACTGGGCTCCGAGGTTTTCAAACGGGTCGTCCAGTTCGATATCTTCGGCGACGGTCACACCGTCTTTGGTCACCTTCGGGCTTCCCCAGCCTTTGTCGAGCACCGCATTGCGGCCTCGGGGTCCGAGCGTGCTGCGGACGGCTCGGGCCAACTTGCTCACACCGGCCAACAACGGCCCGCGGGCGTCGTCGTCGAAAACGATCTGCTTTGCCACGACGTCTCTCTCCTGTTTCGTTTCGCTTCGAGTGATAGAAAGTGTGCTGCTTGAAGTCTTTTCGCCTTCGTCGTAGACGCCACCCAGACCAGCACCCGCGGGAGGTGCATTTGGTGGGGACTACACGGCAATGGCAGACAGCTAGCCAGACCGCAGGCTTCTAAGCAAGCTTTGTGCCGCACACTTCAGATCAGCTCGCAAGTGTTGTCCCGGCAAAGCGTTGAGCGTTGAGGATCGAGCGGGAGCCGACTTCGGGGACAGTTTGCTATGTCATCCTGGCAGCCTCGTTCGTGGCCCGGCCAGTTGCTCCGCTGGCCGGCCATGCTGCGCAGTGAGCCGATTCAGCGGTTGCAGCGCTCCGGGGACAGCGGCTCACTGAACACACGTTCGATCGCTTGACGGACCGCTGCGGTGAGCAGATCGAGCTCGTCAGAGGTGATCGACAGCGGTGGCATCAGCACCACGACGTCGCCCAGCGGCCGAATCCAGACGCCACTGGCCAGCGCTGCGTCGCAGACCCGTCGGCCGAGCTCCCAGGCCGCCGGAAACGGCTGCCGCGACTGACGACAGTCCACCAGTTCCACCGCAGCCATCAGCCCTAACTGCCGGACTTGGCCAACATGCGGATGTTCAGCCAGCGGCGCGAGGCCCTGTCGCAATCGTTCTGCCTTGGCCGGCATCTGCTCCAGGACTCGCTCCGATTCGAACAACTCCAGTGACGCCAATGCCGCGGCCGCAGCCAGAGGATTGCCACCAAACGTGTGCCCGTGGAAGAACTGCTGGTTGGCGATTCGCGGAGCGAGGAAGGCAGCGAAAATTTTGCGGCGAGCGAGCGTCGCAGCCATTGGCAGGTAACCACCGGTCAGCCCTTTGCCGATGCACAGCAGGTCGGGAACCACCTCTTCATGTTCACAGGCGAACATTTTCCCGGTGCGTCCTAGGCCGGTCGCCACCTCATCAGCGATCAGCAGCACATCGTGGCGGTCGCAGGCTTCCCGAATCCGGCGGAGCAATCCCGGCGGGTGCATCACCATTCCCGCGGCACCTTGAACGAGCGGCTCAATGACGACCGCTGCCAGTTCGGCGGCATGCCGTTCAATGAGTCGGTCAAACTGACTCGCGTAGTGTTCGAGTGCCCCCTCGGCTGTCACCCCTGGCGGCAAGCGGTAGGTATCGGGGCAGGGCCCACGCAGCGGTTTGAACAGAATGGGAGCAAACAGGCTGTGGAAATGGGCAATGTCGCCAAGTGAAACCGCACCGGTGGTGTCGCCATGGTAAGCCGCACCGATCGCCAGATATTTTGTTTTGGCCGATCCAGCGCCCAGCGAATCAGTCGCCTGCTTCTTCG
>CALELC010000424.1 GCA_937904535.1 uncultured Planctomycetaceae bacterium | reverse complement strand
GGAAGAAGCCGGACCAGCAGCGTGGCGCGATTGCGGAGGCCTGGGAGCATCCGGCACGAACCAACGCTTATAGGATTAGGTTCCGCCGGTGACCCGGAACAGGATCGAGGCGGTCATTGCCATAAGTGATACGATTAGCAACGTCGCTCCTCCAAGCAGCAGTAGCTTCGGGCGAGCAAGCGGACGCACGTTCAATGCTCGCAGCTCGGAATAGGCAGCATAAATACCCCACGTTGCAATGGTCTGTATCAGAATCAATCCAGGCCAGGTCTCCAGCAGAACATTCTCGCCGGCATTCATCAGTTCGACACTGGCCACGAACAAAACACCGAGAATAGCCGCACCAAATGCAGCAGAAGCAAGCCAGAGTCCGATGGCAGCTGCGGTCGGGGCAGTAGGTCGATAATCAACGGAAGCGGACATTGTAAACCAGTAATGTCTAAGGAGCCGTCGGCGAACGCATCGCTATGCCCCATACAGCCGAATCCATGCAATCGCATCGCGGCGAATCTCGCTTTTTAGCTCTTCGATTGCCTCCGCGCCGGATTTTCCGTTGTAGCTGGCTGACTCTGGATGGTCGAGCATGTCGTCGTTTAGCCAGTAACGACCGAGAAGGTGATGGAGCCCATGTGATTCGCCAAGAGCGTTGCCGGGCTGTCCGCCGAACCCATCGGTCCAGTAGAAATCTCTGATCAGTTCGTCTAGCGGCGCGATTGGATCACTCGGAGAAGTGGCTATACGGTGGATGTAGTGTGATAGCAGCATCCAAACCGATTGTTCACGGTCTGGAATCATAATGTCGGCGTGTTGAAGAAACTTGCGAAATGGCGGAACGACCTCTGCTTGCGATTTTTGCGGCGCGTCAATGATTGCTAGCAGCGAATCGTCGTAGACCCCCGCATTTAGCAGTTCGTGAGCAATTTCAACGATAACATCGGTTTCCACAGAACTGAATTCAAGACGGGCAGCCAGCAGTTGGAGTCGCTCTCGATGTGCTGCTGTCAAATGTTCGTCGGGAACCATCTCAGGCCGTCACAATCGCGAGTATGACGTTGTCAAAAAGTAGGATCTAAAATGGTGGCCAACCGGCGACTGACGTGCATTGTTATGTTCGTCAACGGCGCAGCGCGTAGCCAGACGCTTGGGGGCAATGTGAGCGAAGTCAATCCGCTAAACTTCACCATTTTCTAACGCGCCGCTGAGCCATTGAATCACGTCTTTGTGGTTGCAATGGATGTTCGTGGCGTTATCGAATGTAAAGTTGGAAGTTCGCTACGCGTCGAATCCAGCGGGCTGGCCATTCGGCCCTCAATCAAAGTCGAAAGTCTACCAATCTTCAGTTCAATTTCCTATCGACGAGTGTGCCGTCTGATTCATCGAAGTTCAGTGTGCCGTTTGCACAACCAGAGTGTACCCAATCCAAATTCGGGAACCGAAGCTTGAGCGTATCTCGGGTTGTCGCTACTCCCGCATCTTGAGCGGGGCGAGAACACTTGATCGGCGTTTCGAGCTCTGGCTTCATAAGGGAAAGTTGGCCAGACGCGATCTTGCCGATGAACGGCGGGTTTAACGCGGTTCCGGCGTATCGCACCTTGCCCAAATTGAAGCACCTGCCGGAACTAGCGTGCAATACGCGGATGTTTGGCTCGCTTTCCAGTCCGTTTCCGGCATTGTTAGCTTAGCATCATTAGCACCAGTATGGTGCCCGCCAGCGTCGACACGATGATGCCGGGAAACCAAACCAATAGCAATGACCAGAGGCCGAAGCCAAACAGGAGTTTAAGCGGAAACGATACCGGTTTTCCATTGGCAAGACGAGTTTGCACGACATCTTTCATGGATAATAGGCCGCCAAGCCCACCACCGACCACGGCAAGCGCGACGAGCGCAATAGCTATGATTGCTGGGTCGTCGGGCAAGGTGACGTTGCCACGTCGCTTCGAACGTAATACCAGCATCGCAACCGCAAGCGGGGTTGCAACGGCACCACCAACAATCTTCAGCCAAACCGATGCCCCGCCAGAAAACAAGTCATTGAAACTTGATCCGAGCGGGATGCTCGGGCCGAGCATTGGACGGACATTGTTTGATTGCGGGGCATTCGATTTCGGAGACTCTTCGCTCATTCGTGACACGTCCTTAATTTATCAAGTTGCGGGTTTGCGAAACCGGTCGCCATCATCGAGGACGGCGCATGTGGTTTCCAGATGCAAATGCTTCATGCAGTTCCTCGGTGGATGGCTCGGTTATCCCACAATGAGCATTCGGTATCAATTGCAGGAGAGGCACCATACTCGACTCCATCGAATTCGTACCGAAAAGAAGATGACGCTTGTGTTAGCGGTCTTGCTACGCGGTTTAAGTCATTGTCAGATGTCCCGGTATTGTGTCTTTGAAATAAACAAAAACGCCGGCCGTCGTAGCTGCAAACGTCGACTGACTGTTCGTCATCTGATTTTACGGCGAAATGGGTCAAACAAGTTAGCCGATCATACGGTTGATCATCTTCGCCTGTCTGCGGGGCGTTTAGTGCGGCTTCTGGCCAACCTCCAGGCAGACCTTCCTGCTTCGATAGTGCCCATCCAAAGTGATAGTATGAGCGAATCGTGATCAACGCACATTGGCTTGCAAATTTCACCATGTTCGGTGGCATGACGGTGTGCAAGCCAAGTTGCGATGGCTTACCGGGGTGTTTGGGTTGTATCTGCTCAAGCACAGAATGGTTTGAATGCGATCGCGCTCACCGAGGAGAGATCCTGGATGGCAGTTTTCCATATCGGATTTCTGACTTGTCTGCCGGAGTGGGGTAACGTTGCGGTTCAGTGGTTGGTGGCGAACCGCTCCGCCAGTGCGACGACAAAGCTCAGCCACGCCAGAACTGACGTTTAAACTGCCAATGACAGCACCAGCCGGCATTGGCTGCAGCGATTGGTTAGGCCGCGTTCTCATATGCCTCATGTAAATCGTAAGCAGCAACTTGCGCAACAGTCGAACCTGCTGAACGCAGTGCTCAGACGAAACCAACTCAGCCATCACTCGGATTTGGATGGAATTGATGAACAGCAATCGGATCGGGGCAAAGTCGGGCTGCCGGAGAAGCCTGGAACAAGCCGGCGTTAACAGATGCGCTGAAACAGCGGCTCCGTGAGATCCTCGGGCGTGTAAGCGGCGATGCCCACCTCCGCTGAAATTTGGGAACGCAGCGTGGTGGCGACGATGTTGAGCCACGAATGCTTGATAGCGGCGCAGAATGGAACAGGGAACGCCTCGCGGCGGCGATTCTCGCCTGTAAACACAAAATTGGTATCTGACACCAGCACCATGAATCAGAAGTCCTCAGCATGGAACGGAACACGATAGGAACACCGCGGTTCTCCAGTTGTGATGCGCCGATACGAAACAGCTTGGGAATCTAAGAGGTGCGCGAGCTCGACGGTCTGTCGCCGCGCCGCAGCGCGCTCTTCGGGCTCGGTGATTTGTCTGAAGCTTCATGCAGTGGAAGCGGCCGTACAATTCATTCGTTGCCGGGCAGTACAATCCGGGGCGAGTGTACAGCCCATCCGGGTAGGGGGGAATGCCTTTTCGCTCGGAATGCGCCGCGGATAATCGGAATGAGCCGTTGGGAGAGGCGAGTGCAAATGCTGCATTCACTGGACGTGCTTGCTGCTCGCTGAGGTTTTGCCCCGAAGTTAGCTGAGCAGCGACTTCCTCGCGAATGGGCAAGTTTTCGCAACCCATGCTTAATCAGGTCGGGCTCGGCATTTCCCCTGAGCAGTCTGGCGTTCTCTGACGAGCACACAGGTTTATCCTGACGGTCTGAAATGGATGCCAAAGTGACTCGGTGAGTACGGCCGCGACTAAAGGGGGAGTGCAGGCAGTTTGCCGGTTGAGCAGAACGGACTCTGAGCTCTCTCAGGGGACTGAGAGACGGTGGTGTTTGGGGCTGGCGGCCGTCGTAGACGGTGCGGGGCGTGGATTGGAATCGTTCGCGGGGCCTTTCCCCCTTGCAACGCTGATCTTTCCGGTTTCGATCGAAAGCTGGGCGGGTTGGCCGCGAACGAGCGCCCTATGGGCCGGGGCAGTGGTGGGTGGCGGGTTTTCCGGCCTTTACGCCTGATGCGGAGTTGCTCTACGCTGTCTCGCGACTCGGGATGGTCCCTCGCCGGCTATTGAACTGACTCGCCGAAGGAACGGCTATGTATCGTTGGTTGCTCTGTTTGCGCTACTTGCGCACCCGCTACATCGCGCTGGCCTCGATTATCAGCGTGATGCTGGGCGTGGCGACGTTGATCGTGGTCAACAGTGTGATGGCCGGGTTTGCCGCCGAGATGCATGATCGGCTTCACGGATTGGCCTCGGATATCCTGATCGAATGCCACGCCAGCGGCGGAATGCCGGACCCGGATGCCCATTTGGCGGTGATCCGCGATGTGCTCGGCGACCGCATGGAAGGCGCCTCGGTCAGCGTCCACGTGCCGGGGATGCTGGGGATCGAGTTCAATGGCCAATTGATTACACGACATGTGAATCTGGTTGGGATCGACCCGGAAACCTATGACAAGGTGAGCCAATTCGGTCGGTTTTTGCTGCACCCCGAGAATCAGCCCGGCGTTAGTTTCGATCTTCGCGACGGCGGCTACGCTCCCGAACGCAGCGGCTTTCCCGAATCAGGCTGGGTGTACCGTCGGCAGCGCGCGGCCTACGACAAGTTACTGGAGCAGGAACGGGCGCGGATCGACGCGGCTGTTCGTCAAGCACGGGCCTCACTGACCCCGGCTGCAGACGCTGCTCCAACCATCGATGAAGCGTCGGTCGGGCCTTCGATGGCAATGGATTTTTCATCGAGCGCCTTTGTTTCTCCGGATTCTCCGGGACCCAAGCAGTTTGATCCCGCTGTTGATCAGTATCCCGGGATTGTATTGGGCATCGCTACTTGCAGTACCCGGATGCGCGACAGTGACCATGAGATTCGCGATCACTATTACTGCCGGCCGGGCGATGACGTTCGCATGATGTTCCCCAACGCGTCGGACAATACTAAAGTCGTGAATCAAAAGTTCACCGTGGTCGACTTGTATGAATCGGGCATGAGCGAATACGACAGCACTTTTGCATTTGTGCGACTCGATCAACTGCAAGAGTTTCGAGGGATGATTGACCCGCAATCAGGAACTCGCAGTGTGACCACGGTGCAGATCAAGTTGGTGCCTGGGGCCGATCTCAATGTGGCACGCGACGATCTGCGGCGGCGTTTCCCGCCCGATCAGTATGCGTTCAACATTCAGACCTGGCGTGATATGCAAGGTCCGCTGCTGGCAGCCGTACGGTTGGAAACGACCATTTTGAACATCTTGTTGTTCTTGATCATTGCCGTAGCCGGTTTTGGCATTTTGGCGACGTTCTTCATGATCGTGGTCGAGAAGACTCGCGACATTGGCACGCTCAAGGCGCTCGGCGCATCGGGAGCTGGCGTGATGAGCATTTTCCTCAGCTACGGATTGCTTCTGGGGATCGTTGGCAGCGGTGTGGGAATGGTCGGTGGCCTGCTGTTCGTACGGCACATCAATTCGATCGCCGCCGTGATCGAAAAGATCACCGGCCAGGAAGTGTTTGATCCCACGGTGTATTACTTCAACTCGATTCCCACCATTGTTGAGCCAGCGACGGTGGCTTGGGTGATCGTTGGGTCGATCGCGATCGCGACGACGGCGAGTGTTTTGCCTGCCCTGCGTGCTGCCCGTATGAACCCGGTTAGGGCGCTCCGATTCGAGTAGGCGATTGTTAAGAATCGCAACATCCTGTTAGATTTTTCCCACCTCTCCTTGCATGTGACAACGCCGCGATGAACGACCAACCGGTGCTCAGCGCCCGTGGCATCTATAAAAGCTACCAGAAGGACAGCATCGAAGTACCGGTGCTGCGCGGCGTCGATTTGGATATCGTAGCCGGACGTGTCACGGCGATGGTGGGACGCAGCGGCAGCGGTAAGAGTACGCTGATGCACCTGTTGGCGACGCTCGATTATCCCGATCAGGGCGAGGTTTATTTCCGCGGCCAGCGGATCGACAACGCCTCTCGGGCAGCGCGTGACGCCTATCGCAATCGCGACATCGGCATCATTTTCCAGTTCTATCATTTGTTGCCTGAGTTGTCGGCGGTCGAGAATGTATTGGCGCCGCTGATGATTGGCCGCAGCACTTGGGAATACTTCCGACATCGCAAAGAGGCACGGCGTCGAGCCGAGGCGATGCTCGATCGCGTCGGATTGTTGCACCGCGCCAGCCACAAGCCGAGCGAGTTGAGCGGCGGTGAAATGCAGCGGACGGCAATTGCTCGTTCGCTGATGACGAATCCCGCGGTGCTGCTCGCTGATGAGCCGACCGGCAATCTTGACGCTGAGACGGGAGCCGAAATTCTCAAGCTGTTGCGCGGGCTCAATACGGATGACGGCTTGACGATCGTGATGATCACGCACGACGACTCAATCGCCGCCGGAGCCGACACCGTGTTGCGGATGAAAGATGGCCGCATCCAAGACGGACGCGTGGCGCTGGTCGCATAGCACCAGTTGAGGCGACGACGCGGTTGTTGGCCGACGCCAAGTCGGCCAGTGCTCAGCCCTGGGGTTTCTCTCGCCGGGGCTTCGGGGTATTACCTGTAGCGAGTACTGAATGTTCTTCCGCTATCTGTCCCTGTTCGAGAAATAGGTGGCATTTTCCCGGTGACTCGCGCTGGCCCTTTGGTCCAGCCGGGGTTGGGAGCGGGTATGGTATCCCCGTGCTGCCCCTACTTTGCCTGCCGCCTCGGAGTCCTCGCATGTCGCCGTTTCGCCTAGCCCTGCATTGGCAAATCCTGATCGGTATGGTGGCGGGCGCGATCATCGGTGTGTCGCTCAACGTATTCGCCAGTTCCCGCTCGGTACGTCTGATCGAAGACTTGCCAGCAGGGTTGTCAGCGATTGAAATCGATGATTCGTCGGGGCGGGCGGAGATCCGTTTGTACCGCGGAGATGAACTGCAGCGCCAAGTGATCATCGATCCGATGGCCGCGGGCGAAGACACCTTCGCCTCACTCGATGACCTGCGGAAGCAGGATCCGCAGGTCGCGAGCCTCTACCAGCGGTATGGCGGAAGCTGGGCGCGGACGCTGGGGAATCTCTTTCGCCGGCTCGGCAACTTGTTTCTGCGGATGCTGCAGATGGTGGCTGTCCCCTTGATTGTCACGTCGTTGCTGACGGGGGTGATGGGGCTCAGCGGGCAGGCCGTGGGACGAATGTTTTCAAGGACGCTCACCTATTATCTCGTGACCAGCTTGCTGGCGATTGTGACCGGATTGGTCGTCGTGAACTTGGTTCGGCCAGGGCTGCGAGGCGGCATCAATCCGGGGCTGGTGGCTGGCGCAGAGCAAAATCCCATGGAAGCACCTCGCCTGAGCGAGATCGTGCTCGCGCAGGTTGAGGCCTTAATTCCCGCCAATCCCCTCGGGGCACTGGTGGAGCCGAACTTCTTGTCGATCATCGCGTTTACGATCGCGATTGCGATTTTTGCGCTGCGTGTGGGCGGGGCGGTCGCTGAACGGGTGCAGATTGCTGCCAGCACGGCCTTTGAGGTGATGATGGCGTTGACCACTGCGATCATCCGTCTGGCTCCGGTCGGCGTGTTTTTCTTGATGGGTTATGTGACAGCGACGCAGGGAGTCGCGGTGTTTCAGTCGCTCGGATGGTATGTGCTGGCGGTGGCCCTGGCCCTTGCGTTTCATGCCGGAGTGACTTTGCCTCTGCTCGTGAAGTACCTGGGGCGGCGGAGTCCGTTCGAGTTTGCTCGGGCAATGAGTCCGGCCCTGTTGACCGCATTTAGCAGCGCTAGCAGCAATGGCACGCTGCCGCTGACGATGTCTTGCATCGAGCAGCGGGCCAAGATCAGCAATCGCACCGGCTCTTTTGTGTTGCCGCTCGGGGCAACCATCAACATGGACGGCACAGCGCTCTATGAGGCGGTCGCCGTGATGTTTATCGCCCAGTTGCACTTTGGCGTTGCCCTACCGCTGTCACAGCAGGTCGTGGTGGCGCTCACGGCTCTGCTGGCGAGCGTGGGGGCAGCCGGAATTCCGCATGCCGGGCTGGTGATGATGGTGATCATCTTGCAAGCGGTGAACTTGCCGGTGGAGTTGCAGGGAATCATTCTGGCGGTCGACCGGGTGCTCGATATGGCCCGCACCGCAGTGAATGTCTGGAGCGACTGCTGCGGCTGTGCCGTGATCGAGAGTCTGGAAAATCGTTCAGCAGCCGATGAGGTGGCAGTGGTCTGATCCGTGAAAATCAGCGAGAATCCGCGGCTTCTTGTTTCGCAGTTCCCCGTGATCTTGGTACGCCATGGAAGCCAGCGCCCTCGAGTTTTTTCGCTCCGCTATTTTGACCCCGAGCCCGTCGGGGTACGAACAACCGATCCAAAAACTGGTCCGCGATTACATCACGCCGCATGCGACGGCAGTGCGCACCGACGTGCACGGGAATGTGATTGCTGCCGCAGGATCGACCGAGGGACCGCGGTTATTGCTGGCCGGGCACTGCGATCAGATCGGGATGTTGGTGACGTACATCGACGACGATGGGTTCATTTATGCCCAGACGATCGGTGGCTGGGATCCGCAGCAACTGATCGGCCAGTCGATGACGATCTGGACCAGCAAAGGGCCGGTGCCAGCGGTTATCAGCCGTAAGCCGATCCACTTGTTGAACGAGCTGGAACGCAAGCAAGTGGTGCAGCTCGATCAGTTGTGGCTCGACATCGGAGCACGTGACAAAGCGGCCGCTGAAGGGGCCGTAAGCATCGGCGACTGTGTCACCCTGGACCTGCAGTACCGACCTCTCCTGGGAAACTTGGTCAGCGGTCCCGGGATGGACAACAAGACCGGGATGTGGACGGTGATCGAGGCGCTGCGTCGCGCAACGTCGCAATCGGATGGCCGCCGACTCGCCTGTCGCCTGCATAGCGTCAGCACCGTGCAGGAAGAGATCGGGCTGCGTGGGGCGAAGACGGCCGCCGGCAGCATCGATCCGCAGGTTGCGATCGCAGTCGATGTGACGCATGCGTCGGACTGCCCCACGATCGATAAGACGCAGCAAGGCGATATTCGGCTGGGCGGCGGGCCGGTGATTTTCCGCGGTCCGAACATGAATCCGGGCGTCTCGCAGCGGCTAGTCGAACTCGCCAAGCAGAACGGGATTCCGTATCAATTGGCGGCAACGGGGCGGGCCACCCCGAACGATGCGAACGTGCTGCAGATTCACGGCGGCGGGGTTGCGACCGGTTTAGTCGCAATCCCCAATCGCTACATGCACTCGGCCGTGGAAACGATTTCGCTCGATGACATCCACCATGTCGCCGAGTTGTTAGCGCAGTTCGCCCTGTCGCTGACCAGCGAATGCGATTTCACGCCGCGGTAGACGCAGAGCCCCTGGAAAACCATTGTCCACAAGGGTGCTACTCTGAGTTGCCCAGAATCCTTGAGGACAGTTGTTGTAGGCTGCGCGGTTCAGAACAAAGAGGACCATGGTTCTCCTCTTTGAGTTGCCAGCGATTGGGTACTGCAGTTGTTGTGGAAGCAGCGACTGAGTACGCGCGCACAGCACGAGGAGGGGGTGAATTGTCGTTAAATATCAATGCAAAAACGCTCGGCCACCCCCCAGCGGCCGAGCGTTCATCGTTGCTCAGTCGTTCACCGTGATGCTCATGGCTGTGTGCAGTCGCCGGAGCTTATGCCCCTGCAATCCACACCGGCTCCCGTTCAGGGCGCTGCGGCGACTGCGGATCAGCCCGCGAGCGGGATCACGGCGACGAAGCTAAGAAACGTCGCTTGCTCAGTGCTTCCTGCAACCCGAAGTCGTTGGAGGTGATGCTTTGCCCGATCGTCAGCGACAGGTTCGGAATGATGCTGTCGCCGAGGTTCCCTACCGGCCGGCTATCGCCTGGGTTTTCCAGTCCGTCCAGCAATCCTGGCGGTCGCACGACCTTGATGTCGTAGTTGCCCGCCGGCAGTTCGTCGAACAGGTAGTTTCCTTGGCTGTCGGTCGTGGTGGTCTGGATCACGGTGTTGGTGCCAGCAGCCAACAAGTTGACCGTGATCCCGGCGAGACCATTTTCACCTGAATCGATGATCCCGTTGTTGTTGCGGTCGAGGAACACACGGCCCGAGAGCGATCCCGAATTGGTGTCCGGCACCGCTACTTGAGTGCTCGCCGAGGCCGAGTTGTTCGACGTGTTGTTGCCTTCGTCGGTGGTCGTCGCCACGGTTACCGGGTTGGTAATCGTGCCGGTGAAGTTGGCGTTGATCTGCGCCACGATCGTGATCGTTTGGGTGGCTTCCGGGGCGAGCGAGTCGATGTTGACCGTGATGGTCTGACCGCTGGCCGTCAATGGTGTTCCACCGGGGCCTGTGCCGCTGACGAACGTCAGCCCGGCGGGCAACACGTCGGTAACCGTCACGGCCTGGGCAGTCGACGGACCGGAGTTGCTGACCACGATGGTGTAGGTCAACTGGGTTCCGGGAGCAGCGGTTGCGGCGGAAGCTGTCTTCGTCACGCCGACATCCGCCAGCGGCGTCAGAGTCGTCGTCACCGTGCTGGTGTTGTTCGCCGGGTTGGTGTCCCCGTTAGCGGTCACCGTGACTGTGTTTTCCAGGGTGCCGGTGGCGTCCGGGGCGATGATCGCAGTGATCACGGCCGTGCGAGCGTTGGCTTCACCGGCTAGCAATTGTGGGATCACGAACTGAACGTTGTTGCCGGTACCCGTGTTGGTCACGGCGACGCCATCGAGCGTCACCGACTGCAGCGTCAGGCCTGCGGGCAGCATATCCGCAACGTTCACGTTGGTCGCTGCACTGGGGCCGTTGTTGACGAACTTCAAGGTGTAGGTGATCGCTTGGCCGCCGGGGACTGCCGTTGCGGCCGCGGTCTTGGTGACCGCGACATCGACTTCCGCGCGAACTTCCGTGGTTACGGAGGCGGTGTTGCCCTCCGCCGGATCGCCGACTCCGCCACCGCTGATCGTTACCGTGTTGGTGATGTTGCCCGAGACGGTCGCTCCGATCGTCGCGGTCACCAGCACGGTCACGGCGTTTTCCACGCCGGTCGGCACGGAAGGCAGCACAAACGACAGGATGCCTTGATCAGGATTATTGTCGGTGACTTGCGTGCCATCGACCGTGATCGAGGTGGCCACCACGCCTGGCGGCAAGGTGTCGGTGACATTGACGTTGACCGCGTCACTGGTGCCGGTGTTGGTGACCACAATCACATAGGTGATCTGTTCACCCGGTGTGGCGTACTCGCCGTCGGCGATGCCGTCGTCTTTGGTCACGACCAAGTCGACTTGGCGCGTCGGTGCGATCGTTTCGTCGTCTTCGTTGTTATCGAGGTTGCTGTCGATGTCGGCGACGACACCATCGTCAAAGACCGCGACCACGGCGGTGTTGGTCAGCGAGGCGGCAGCGGTTTGAGCGATCCGCGCTTCAAAGGTGAAGGTCACCGATTCGCCCGAACCCAGCGGCACGCCGGTAAAGGTGAGAGCTTGACCGGAGGCGGATAGCGTCACACCGCTGTCGTTGTCATCAAAGCTGCCATCGACGAGCGTCAGCCCGGCCGGCAGCGTGTCGGTCACGTTGAAGCCTCTTGCATTGGCTGCACCGGCGGTGTTGGTCACCGTGATTTGATAGGTCACCGTGCCACCGAGGGCCGGAGTCCCTTGGCTGACGACGGTCTTCTGAATGGCCAGGTCGACTTCGTTGGTAAGCGAAGTTTCGACCGTCGCCGTGTTATTGCTGGAATCCGGGTCGGTCGAAGGCGTATTGCTGACCGTGGCCGTGTTGCTAAACGTCGGCGAAGCACCCGCGTTGACCGTGGCAGTGATCAGCACGACAGCGGAACCGCCGTTGGCGATATTGCCGATGGTTGCGGTCAAGGTGCGAGTGGCGGGATCGAAGGTAATTCCTTCACCGGCTGCCCCACCGTTGATCGCCGCGCTGACGAACGTCACGTCGGCGGGCAGGGTGTCGACGACCGACACGCCCGTCGCTCCATCCGGTCCCGAGTTGTTGATGACCAAGCGGTAAACGAAGGTATCGCCACTGGACAGGCTGCCTGCGGTAACGGGCGTGCCGTTGGGAGTCTCGGCCGTTTTCGTGATGCTCAGATCCGTTGCCGGCAGTGCGACGGTGGCGCTGCTGGTGTTATTGTCGGGGACCGCATCGCCTTGATCGCCGCTGACCGTCACCGTGTTGACCCGGTCGCCGGTGGCGCCATCAGCAACATCCACAATGATCAGGAACGACAGGCTCTCGCCGTTGGCCAGATCGGTCAGATCGAACGTCACGGTGCTGCCATCGACGCTGGTATTGGTAACGCCGGTGGGCGGTACGCTCGGATCAGCGACCGAACCGATGGAGTTGAACGTCAGGCCGGCGGGCAGAATGTCGGCCACGGAGATGCCGGTCGCGTCCTGCAGACCGTTGTTGGTGACGTCAACTCGGAACGTCGCGGTCCGCGTGCTGCCGTTGACATCCAGCGACACGAATGACTTCTGGATTTCCAGGTCAGCGGTGCCGACCAAGCCGAAGTCGACGGTGTTATTGACCGTCACGATCTCGCTCAGATCACCGCTGGAAACGAGCTGGAACGTTTCGGTGATCACGTACAGTTGTCCCGCGACCGCTCGGCCGTCGGCGTCGTTGTCCACCCCAGCATTGGCACCGGCGGTCGGCACAGCAGGATCGCTGACGGTGAAACCAACGAGTGTGCCGGCACCTGCCGAACCATCCTCGGCATCAAATTCCCGTCCGGGGATTACCGCGGCATAGAAGCCGGGCTCCAGGTTGGTGAACTGGTAGTTCCCGTTGGCGTCGGTAGTGGTCGTGGCGATCGGTGTTTGCGTCTGCGGATTGACGACATCGCCCAGGGCGCTGAGCCGGTACAACTCGATGTCTACCCCTGCAATGCCCGACTCAGTGGCGGGATCGAACACGCCGTTGTTGTTCTGGTCGAGGAACACCTGGTTGCCGAGCGTGATCGGCTGAAAGTTTTGCAGGTCAACAACGACGGCTTCGGACGACTGGCGGGATTCAAAAATGGTGACCCGGACGTCTTGGTTCGGTGCGTTCTGAAGCAGCAGTTCGATGGCCCCGACATCGGTAAAGTCGGCTTCACCACTGGCCCCGGTACCTTGCACGAACTCGGTGAACGGCACGAACAGCCGGTAAACGTTATTGAGCGATTCGGCCGGGTAAGGGACGTTGATGGTCGAGTAGTTGTTCGCGTCGCTGTAGATGTTCAGGTCGAACGAGTTGCCGAGGTGATCGGTGAAAATCTCCAGGACGATTCCGGCCAGCGGGTCGCTGGCACTCAGGTTCGCACCACCGAGTCCCTCGGGATCCAGCTCGATCGTGCTGTCGTTGCCGTCATAACGAATGACGCCCAATCCGAACGTGCCGACGGTGGAACTGAGCGCGAACTCCGAGTTGATGACGTCGACAAACATCTGCACGCTTGACGGGCCAGACAGATGCGTCAGTTCCGCCTTGCGGACACCGCCGATCGCATCGGGGGCGGCGCTGATATCGGTGAGATAGGGATCGTCGGGCGTGGCATTGAGATTGAGCGGCGTCTGATCAAACGCGTCGATCGTTTGCACGCGGCGGCCTTCGTGATCAACGACGGTGACCGCAACCGGATCGGGCACAAACAAGCCGTCCGGCGTCGTCGCGGCGTCCTGTTCGACGTAGTACAGCCCTGGGCTGAGACCGCGGAACAGAAACTCACCCGGGGTGTCGCTGCTCAGCGGGGCCGAGAAGACCGAGTCGACCAGCGTGTCGTCGCCGCCGAATACACCGTCGCCGCCGTCACGGTAGAGCCGGACTTCGACCGATTCCAGCCGAGTGTCATCGGGGGTCAGGCCGTTGCCAGCCAGATCGATGTAGACAGTGCCAGCGACGGAACCCAGGTCTGCGGCAAGCAGTTCTCGCTTGGCCAATGTTTCGATTCCCAGCCGGCGGCGAAGCGGCTTACGGCGTTGGGCTGGGGTGGATGGAGCAAGTCGTTGAAGTAGTGATCGAAACATCGCTTGGTTCCACGCAGAAGATTCGTAAGCAGCGGCACTCGGAGCGCATCTGCTGTTGTCATTCATCGGATGATCGCTACGACCATCAACAGAGTTCTTTGGCGACAAACCGCTGCCGCCCGTTTTTTGCCCAAGATCGGAACGACTCCACCGTCGCTTCGGGCATTTCTTGCCAAGACCAAATTGACTTCACCGCTGCTACCAGCGGCTTGAAAAGGACCCCACCCAGCGCTCGCGAGAGCCAGTGGGAGGTCCAAAACGAGGCAGATTGTCTTGCTGCTGGGGCTGCTAAACTGACTGCTGGGGCTGCTGGACTGGGACGTGATTCGTCCGAGCACCGGCGGTGCCCGGCCGTTTCCCCCCCGGCCCTCGTCCTGCAGTCCCAACTCGCCCCACTGATCCACCGGCTCCCAGCCCTCGGCTTGCCACCAGCTCCCGTCTTTCCACCGGCTCCCGAATCCAAGCCTTCCACCGGCCCCACAGTTTCCACCGGCTCCCAGGCCTCAGCCTGCCACCAGCCCCCGACTTTCCACCGGCTCCCGCTGCCTTCCCCCGCAGCTCGCGGCGGCTGGGCCGCGTTACCAGGTGTAGACCGCCCCGAGGTTCACACCCTGGACCCAGTAACTCGACTCGTCGAAGTCGAAGTGTGGCCGAGCCGCTCCGCCGACCACGGCCGGAGGAAACAGGTTCGGGTTGACGTCGCGGTCGATGTGATCGCCGGGGCGAACGACGCTCGACCAGTAGATCAGCGTGTAGCCGACCTTCAGTTGCAGGTTGTGTGTCAGCTGATAGCCGACACTGGCTCCCAGCTCCGGCAGCACGCTGAACTGATCACGTGAGTAGCTGCCGATGTTGGTCGACTGGGCCAGCAGACCGCCGGTCTGAGCCGCTCCGCCAGCGATCGACGTGGTGCCGTTGATGTCGACTCGTTGCCGGGTGTTGCCGATGGCGAGCTTGACCAACAGGTCAGTCGACCAGCAGCCGCGTTGACGGCTATAGGCCATCCCCATGTCGAAGCCGTTGAACTGATTCATCGTGCGGAAACTGTCGTGGATGCGGAAGCTTTCGCCAGCCGTGGTGCCGACGAGGTTTTCGGTCACACCGATCGACTCTTCCAACTGCACATAGCGGTATCCGAACAGCGCGTCGGTGCGGCTGTGGAAGGTCTCGCAGCCATCGCACAGCAGCCCGCGGCCACAGCCGGTGTTGCTGTTGGTTTGTCGACGCAGGTGGAAACCACCGCCGACCAACTCGCTGGTCACTTCGGCACTCAGGCTGCCCGTGGCAAAGTTCGGATAGGAAACGATCTGCGAATCTTCAGCACCGGTCAGGATGTTGAAGAACGGACGAGCCAGCACGGGGTAGCGGTTGGTGTTGCCCGAGAACGATTCGGATTCACTGTTGAGTTCAAAGAACTCGCCAACAGCCGCCCAAGTGTGGCAGCGATCGAGCCACAGCCCAATTTGCAGGCGTCCGCCGTCCAGTCCACCGTCGAGCATTTCCTCGCCGCCGAACAACACTCGCGTCGGACCGCCGAGCACGCCTGCTTGATTACGACTGGGCAACGGGCCGGTGCTGGTGGTCGCCAGGGCAGGCACGTCCATGCCGCGCTGATACCAGTTCAAGTATTCGAACGACACCCAGCCGTCCTGGGGCCAGCAGAGCGTCAAGCACGGACGCCACACATCGCTGGCACAGGGGCCACAACCGGCGGGCCCACAGCTTCCCCCCATCGCGTCACAACCGCCTTCGCAGCTGCCATCGCAGGAGTGCACGCCGTACTCGCCGACCACGCCAACGTCACTGTATTGGCTCAGTGGCACCCCTTCGTAGATGATCTCGCCGTCGAGCGGTTCGTGATAGATCTCAGGCTGCGACATCATCACCGAGCGGCCGTGGGCATCTTGCATCACCACGCCTGGGCTCTGCATCTCAACCCGAGAGCTCGAGCTGGAGGAACGCCGCGGTTGCACTTGCGACCCAGCACTATCGGCCGGAGGCGTCGGCAGTTCCTCGGTGGCTTGAACGGTCCGTACCGGCTGCCAACGAGCACGAGCGGCTTGCTCGCTGCGGGCGCCGACCGGATTGACTCCGCCGCGCGTGCTCTGCTGAGCCGTAGCGGTCGAAGCGCTGTTGATGGCCGTGGTGGCCAGCAGACAAAAGCTAGCGAATTTTCGGAAAAACACGGTCGTGCACCACAAGCAGGTGAAATGACAGTGGGAGCGACCAATCGGTTGGTCTTCCCGTTCGAGACTCGGTTTCTCCCCCCAGACCAGGAAATCTCGCGATTGCATCGCGTTTTT
>CALELC010000423.1 GCA_937904535.1 uncultured Planctomycetaceae bacterium | reverse complement strand
TCGCTGGCCAGGTAAATCGCGGCTCCCTGAATCTCGTGCAATTCGGCCCAGCGGCCCAAGGCCGTTGCTCCGAGGATGAACCGTTTGAACTGCGGATCGTCTTTGACCGGGAGGTTCATTTCGGTCAGAAACGGGCCGGGCAAAATGGCGTTGACCGTGATGTTGTGCGACGCCAGTTCAGCGGCGAGAGCGCGGGTCATCTGGACCACCGCCCCTTTGCTGGAGCAGTACGGTGTGCGGTCGGGCATCCCGACGACGCCCAGGGCGCTGGCAAGGTTGATGATCCGGCCAGACCGCTGCAGTTTCATCTGCGGTACGATCGCGCGGGTTGCCAGCCACAGTCCCTCCACATTGATTTGTTGCACCTGGCGAAATTGATCGAGCGAGAGTTGATCGATGGCGCCGCGGATATTCACGCCGGCATTGTTGATCAAAATGTCGATGCGGCCGAACCGAGCTACGGCTTGCGCTGCCAGCCGCTGCATATCGGCTTCGCTGGTCACGTCGGCCGCGATTCCGATTGCTTGTCGGTCGTAGGCGGCGGCCAATTCTTCGGCCGCGGCGGTGACGTCGGCCTCGCGACGGCTAACCAGCACCAGATCGGCTCCCGCCGAAGCCAATCCGGCGGCCATCGCCAGGCCCAGGCCCTTCGAGCCACCGGTGACGACGGCGACTCGGCCGGAGAGGTCGAACAATTTCATTCCAGGTAGTGCGCCGATTCCAGTGCTCATCCAGCCATTCCTTCTGATGATGTTTGCCCCGGAGCCTGACTGCGTTCCGGATGAGGCGAATCATAACGGGTCGCTGAATCCTGTGGTGAGGCCGCGAACTGCAAGGGATGGTTTGACATCCGCCGTAGGCCTGCCATAGTGGCGGACAAGTTATTGTCCGCTTCGTCCGCCTCTGAGTGCACTGATGGTCTTATCGAAGTTCCGCACGCTGCTCTTGGTGCTCATTTGTTCGCTTCATGTGTCGGCAGCCAGCCGCACGCTGGCTCAGCCCGCGGATGTCTCCACCAAGACACTTACACGCGACGGCAGTACAGCACGCGACCCGTTGTTCGCGCAGGACAACCTGTTTGCCTGGTGCATCGTCCCGTTCGATGATCGCAATCGCACGCCGCAGCAACGCTGTGACATGCTGCGGGGATTGGGGCTGAAGAAGTACGCCTATGATTACCGGGGCGAGCACATTCCGACCTTCGACGACGAAATGAAGGCGATCAAAGCCAACGGAATCGAGCTGATCGGCTGGTGGTTCCCGACTGTGCTCAATGACGAAGCAAAGCTGATCTTGGATGTGCTGCGGCGGCACGAGATTCAGACACAGTTGTGGGTGACGGGCGGTGGCGAACCGACGCACAGCGACGCGGAGCAGCGGGCGCGAGTGGTGGCCGAAGCCGCCCGGATCCGGCCAATCGCTTTGGCTGCTGCCGAGATCGGCTGCAGTGTTGGACTGTACAACCACGGTGGCTGGTTTGGTGAGCCCGAGAACCAGATCGCGATCATTGAAGAGCTGCAGCTGCCGAATGTCGGCATCGTCTATAACTTGCACCACGGGCACGAGCACGTGGATCGCCTCGCGACGTTGCTCGAGGCGATGAAACCTCACCTCTACGCGCTCAACCTCAACGGCATGGATCGCCACGGTGATCGCGCTGGCCGTAAAATCTTGCCGCTAGGTGAAGGCGAGCTCGATCTGGATCTGCTGCGGACCATCGCTGCTAGCGGTTACCGCGGTCCGATCGGTATTCTCAATCACACGCAGGAGAATGCAGAGGAACGTCTGCGGAAGAATCTGCAGGGCCTCGACGATTTGGTGAAACGGCTCAGCGAAACGCCACAGCCGGCTCCCGCGGAGCAAGACGCGTCACAGTTTTCGTCTGGGACGGTGAAGGAAATCCTCGCTCAAGCCGAGCAGCACGGCGAGAGTGCCCGCGGCGTGGCTGTGTTCGCGTCGGCAAAGTTCGCATGTCTGAACTGCCATCGGATCGGCCAGCACGGCGGACGCGTTGGTCCCGAGCTGACGGGACTAGCGACGCGGCGCTCGCCTGCTGAGATCGTGGAGTCGGTCTACTGGCCGCAGCGGACGATTCCACCGGAGTACCAGACGCTGGCAGTTCTGACTGCTGACGGCGAGGTGGTGCGCGGGTACGAATCGCGCCGTGACGATGCGGTAATCGCCATCCGTGATCCAGCGACCGACGAACTGCATGAACTCGACCGTGAGGACGTGCTCGAGGAACGCGCAGTAGGATCGCTGATGCCCGAGGGTTTAACCGCTGCGATGTCGACGCAGCAGCAGGCGGATCTCGTACGATTTCTACTCGCTTTGGGCCGCGAAGAAGAACTCCCGTCGGGCCAACTCGAGACGACGCTGCGGCATGTCACGGCACATCTTAATGGTCCGGCGACGTTTGAGTTCGATCGCGCTCCGCTACGTCCGCAGGATTGGCCGAGTTGGCAGGAGCACATCAACCGCGATCGGATCTACGACTTTTACGCCAAGCAGGCGGACTATTTTCGAGAGCACCCCGAGGCGACGCTGTTGGCGGAGTTTCCCGGGCTGGATGGTGAAGCCTATGGGCACTGGGGAAATCAAGACGATCAAAATTGGGCCGATGACCGCTGGAATCTAACCGATTTAGGATCGCTTCAAGCAGGCGTGTTTCGTGGTGCGGGATTGACGATTCCCCGCGGCGTCTGTGTCCAGCTGGACAACAAGGCGCAGTGGGCCACCTGTTTTAATCCGCAGACGCTCCGTTATGAGGCGGTCTGGCAGGGTGGGTTTGTGAAGTTTTCGTCGGTCCGCAGCGGCTTGATGCACGGCTTGTTGCTCGACGGCACCCCGCTGCCGAGCGAGCGCGTTGATGGCGGCTCGGCGGCTGTTCCAAATGCCGCAGCAGCGGAGTATGAGGGATTTTATCGCCACGGGGATCGAGTCGGGTTTGTTTACCGGGCGGGAGGTGTGCGTTATTTGGATGTCCCGGAAGTCGCCGCTGGCGAGTTCCGGCGGATCGTGGCACCGATCGACGAACATCCTTACCGGTCGATGGCCCTAGGAGGACCGCAACAGTGGCCCGACGAGATTCAGACTACGATTGTGCATGGGGACAGCGAGGGAGCCTACTGCGTCGATACGATTCAGTTGCCCGTGGAGAACCCTTGGAAGGCGCTGTTCTATGTGGGAGACGTGGCATTTGCCGCCGACGGATCAGGATATATCTGCACGATCCAAGGTGACGTTTGGCGTGTAACAGGGCTCGACTATCCGTCAACGGTCGCGACTTGGAAACGGTTTGCCAGCGGCTTGCATCATGCACTTGGGATGGTCATCGACGGCGATGGAATCTTTGTGCTCGGCCGCGATCAAATCACACGCTTGCATGATTTAAATGCTGATGGCGAAGCCGACTTTTATGAGTGTTTTGCCGATGCTTATGAGACTTCGCCGGCCGGCCATGATTACATCTGTGGTTTGCAACGTGATCCAGAAGGGAATTTTTATACGGCCTCAGGCAACCAAGGGGTGGTGCGGATTTCAGCGAACGGCAAATCCGCGGAGGTGATCGCAACCGGGTTTCGCAATCCGGATGGCTTGGGCTGGTTACCCGACGGAACGCTGACTGTCCCCAATTCGGAAGGTGACTGGGTTCCGGCGTCGATGATCTGTGCGGTGCGCACCCGAGCCGCCAACCCATCGGGCAGGTCGGTTTCGCAGATTCCGCACTTTGGCTATCTCGGACCGCGCGACAATCAGCCACCCGACTTGCCACTCGTGTATTTACCGCGGGCACTCGATAACTCCAGCGGCGGCCAAGCCTTCATCGACAGCGATCGCTGGGGGCCGGTGCAGGGAAAAATCGTGCACTTTTCGTATGGCGCCGCGGCACACTTTCTGGTGCTGCGGGACGAGGTGGACGGAGTACAACAGGGAGCCGTGGTGCCACTACCCGGCGAGTTCCGATCGGGGATTCACCGAGGACGTTTTCGAGCTCAAGACGGCCAGTTGTATGTTGCTGGGGCTGCGGGCTGGGGCAACTACGCACTCGAGGACGGCTGCCTGCAGCGCGTGCGCTACACCGGTCGAAAGGTTCAACTGCCCATCGGGTTTCGTGTCCATGCCAACGGGGTACGGGTTGATTTTGCCGAGCCACTCGATGCCGAAACGGCTTCGAACAGCGCGAATCACTTTGCCCAGTGCTGGAACTATCGCTACGGACCTGGCTACGGCTCACCCGAGTTCTCAACCCTTCATCCGGGAACTCG
>CALELC010000422.1 GCA_937904535.1 uncultured Planctomycetaceae bacterium | reverse complement strand
CGAATGGGTGCGAGACGTCAGATTCGGCTAGGTTTCACCTTGGTGGAGCTCTTGGTGGTGATCGCCATCATCGGTGTGATGGTCGGCCTGCTGCTGCCTGCGGTTCAGTCCGCTCGAGAAGCTGCGAGACGAATGCAGTGCTCGAACAACTTAAAACAGCTAGGGCTTGCGCTACACAGCTATCACGACACTTATAACAAACTGCCGCCGCGAGTGGGTGGCGATCCCTACAGCATCAATTACAGCCCCAGCGGCATCATGAGATTGTTGCCTTATATTGAACAAGCGCCACTCTTTTCTCAGATCAGCAGTCCGCAAACCTTTGGTAACACGAACTATCCGCCCTTCAATGTCGCCCCGTACGACGCCAATTATCAGCCTTGGAAAACGAGCATCTCAACTTTCCTCTGCCCTTCCGACGGCTTGGCTGCGTCAGAAGGCACTCTGGGACGCTGCAGTTATCATTTTAGTAACGGAGACTGGGCCGGCTGGTGGGGCGAACCAACGACTCGTGGCCCGTTTGACGTCTGGGTGCTTTACCCCGACTGGGTGACTTGGTTTCAAGGAGGCCAACAGAAGTTCGCGAGCATTGTCGATGGCCTCTCCAACACCCTGGCTCTCAGTGAACGTGGGGTCCCTGGCCCATCGACTGCGGGAACGATCGCGACCAGCGTAGCGGTCAGCCAATCGGCTGTCTTTGGCAGCCCTGTAAACCCGAGTGTGTGCCTCGCCACCCGCGGCAATGGCAATCGCTACGCCGAGGGCGTTGCGATCGGCAACTGGGGACAGGGCAACTACAGCTTCGGTTGGCAGGGGCGAAA
This sequence comes from uncultured Planctomycetaceae bacterium, assembly GCA_937904535.1. GTDB lineage: Bacteria > Planctomycetota > Planctomycetia > Pirellulales > Pirellulaceae > UBA6163. The sequence continues at coordinate 9,867 of CALELC010000422.1, read as the reverse complement.
CGCAGAGATCAGCACGATTATGCCCCCGAACGGGCCTTCCTGCTCGGTGTATGCGGATGACTGGAATGCCGTCATGTGGGCAGCGACGAGCTATCACCCCGGCGGCGTTAACGCACTATTTTTGGACGGATCGCTCCGATTTGTGGCGGATCAGATCGACACCGGAGACCTCAGTCTCCCCTGGAGAGCTAGTGGACCATCGCCATACGGCGTGTGGGGAGCCTTGGGATCCAAGAGTGGCGGCGAAGTTGCCTCCTACTGATCGCCTAGTCGTCCTCAAGTTGGCAAGCAACGCCCCGCAAGCCTACAGAGTTCCGGGGCGACTTCATCCTAGTGAGTCATCTCTGCTTCTACGGAGTGTTCGATGCGCAATTGGTTTTATTTGAACGCAGCGATAGTTGCCGTCAGCTGTCTGGGATGTGGCGGCAGTGCGGGGCTCGATGGACTGGTCAAGGCGTCTGGCACCGTCACGTACCAGGGCAAACCGGTGGAAGGAGCCACGGTCAGCTTCCGGCCTGTCAACGGCAAACGAGCCGCCAGCGGCCGCACCGATGCTCAAGGCCGCTTTCACTTGACCTCGCTGCATCCCGGAGATGGAGCTTTTCCAGGGGCTTATAAAGTTGCCATTTCAAAAATTGAAGACACTGACCCTGCTCATCAAGTGACCGCCGAAGAGTTTGCTGCCATGGTGGCCGGAGGCAAGGCGCCACCGAGGGAGCCAGCACGGTCCGGTGCAGGCAAATCCGCCGGTGGTCTGGTTTATCACATCCCCGAAAAGTATCTGGATGCGGACAAATCAGCTCTAACGGCTGAGGTCACTGCCAGTGGCGAAAATGATTTTGTATTTGACTTGAATTGAGCCCCTGATGCGGCACTCATCTTTGCCAGATCACACCGTGACCTGGCGCGGGAACGGGCCACGGACCTGAACTTAACCTGATCTTCACGCCAGCAGCGAGGAGGCTTCATTCACGTTTCTTAGGATTCCGCCCAACGAAAGCCAACTGGCTTTCAGCAGACTCATCCTCACCCACGTACAGCCCGTGCGTGGGTGCCTGGTACCTGTTTGGACGAACCTAGGAATCTCACATGACCATCCGCGTTTCTTCAGCCAGTCGCGAGATAAACTCGAAATCACTGCCGCCGGCCTGGCGACCCGGCTTCACACTCGTCGAACTCTTGGTGGTGATCGCGATCATCGGTGTGCTAGTCGGTCTGCTCTTGCCGGCTGTGCAGGCAGCCCGCGAATCCGCGCGGCGGATGCAGTGCGGCAACAACCTGAAGCAGATCGGCTTGGCATTCCATTTGTTCCAGGATGCCCGCAATCACCTGCCCACCGGCGGCCGCGACGGAACAGCCACCGACGCCCTGAGCGCCTGCTGCAACTCACTGACGCGCGACGGGTGGAACTGGGCTTATAAGATTTTGCCCTATCTGGAACAAAACAATGTGTACGAATTAGGCGCTGACAGCGATCCGGTGGGGACGCAGGACAGGGTCGCCCAGCAAGCCGTAGCCACCTACTACTGCCCGAGCCGTCGCGCGCCGACTCCGCACGGAGGCGCCAAGTTTTACCGCAACGATTACGCTGGCAACGCTGGCCAGCGGGGCTCCGGCGGCCTGCGATCCACCTCCGCCAATCCGACCGTTGTCAGCAATGGCAAGAGCGGTGTTGTGATCCAAACCGATGCCGGCACGATTTCCGTCGAGCGGATCAAAGACGGTTCGTCGAACACGATCATGGTGGCTGAAAAAGCGCTGCATCCCTCGGCCCATGGCACGGAAGGCGGAGATAACGAGCGCTGGAGCAACGCGGGCTGGGATGAAGACGTGATCCGCTTCGGCGCTCATTTCAGCGGAGTCGGTCTGACGCCAGTTCCCGACATGCTCGCTCCCCACGCGGAGACCAGTTGGCTTGATCCCAAGGGCCTGGGATACGGCGAGTGGCATCCGTACTTCGGTGCGGCACACGTCGGAGGTATGAACGCCTGCTTGGCCGACGGCTCAGTGCGGTTGTTCTCCTACGACGTTGACGGCGAGATCTTCCGCCGTGCCAGCCTCTCCAGCGACGGCTTGACGGTGGCCTTTGAGTAGCCGTTTGAGCCTGAGTCGGTCCGGCGGCAACCAGCCACCTGCCGGTACCAATTTTGCCTCTGCCTCCCTTTCTCCCTTGAGATTCCAATCCATGAAAGCATTCCGATCCCTGTTGTTCCTGCCCCTCCTGTGGCTAGCTACTGGTTGCGATCAACCGCCTGACGCCGCACCCTCGCTCGATGATGCGGATGTCCAAGCGGCGATCCAGCAGGAGGACGCTGCCGTTCACCAGCGGGAGTCGCAGCAGTAGCCACTTGCCCCCGCAACCCTCCGTTCAAGCGGCTCGCCACAGGGCGACAAGCGTATCGGCGCATGACTTGCCAGCCACCCAAACAGCGAATCGCTTGACATTTTCCGGCGGAAAGGTGAGTTTGATGGCCGGCTGAGCGGTCGCCCTGGAGCGCCGCCAGTCGCTGTCATCCCGGCCCACGCTGGTTGTCGGGAACATCACCGGTTGCTCGCTCGGCTGCTACGCCGTCTCCCTCACCCACAATTCCATGTCCAAGTCTCCCTGGTACCGCGACGGCTTACGATTTGAATGCACCGGCTGCGGTGATTGCTGCGGCGGTGAACCAGGGTTTGTGTGGGTGAGCGAACAAGAGATCGCGGCTTTGGCAGCGGAACTCGACATGCCGCTGGAGCAGTTTCAGGCTCAGTACGTGCGTCAGGTGGACGACCAGCAAAGTCTCGTCGAGCGGCCGGACGGCGACTGCATCTTCTTGGATCCGCAGTCGCGGAAATGCACTGTCTACGCGGCCCGACCCGTGCAGTGTCGCACGTGGCCGTTTTGGGACAGCACGATCGGTCGCAAGAAGGACTGGGAAGCAACTTGCCGGGCCTGTCCGGGCAGCGGCACCGGGCGGCTCTACAGCTTCGAAGAGATCGAGATCCAAAGAAAAAGACGAGCCCTCTAAAGTTTGCGGGTTCTACCGACGATAACGATTGCAGGACGGCCTGCTACCGGCGATCGCTGGTGAGCAGCACCGTCTGCGGGCGAACTTGACGCTGGCTCGCCGATGCCGTAGATTCAAATCGCTAAGTCTATCAAGTATAAAGATTTAGAGACGCAAGCCTAGCCCGCTGATGCCCTCCGGGAGTCAGCGAGCGATTCCGGGCTGCGTGCTTTTCAGGCGATTGGAATCTCGGCAACGTCGGTCCGCGGAGGGTTAGCTTGACCAAGAAAGACATCGTTCGGACCATTTCGGAAGAGATGGGGCTGACGCAACAACAGACCAAAGACGTGGTCCAGCGGACGTTCGACGCGATCATCAATTGTTTGGCGAGCGGACGCAGGATCGAGTTGCGGAATTTCGGTGTGTTCGAGGTCAAGCAGCGTGCTGCTCGAACGGCGAGGAACCCCCGCACCAACGAGCAAGTCGAGGTGCCGAGCAAGTTCGTCGTCACCTTTAAGCCGGGAAAAGAGATGGAAGCCAGGGTCAACCAACCGATCGACCAACAGGCATCGGCCTCGGCCCCCTTGTTTCCATCAGATTGGACCGCAAAGAAAAAAACCGACGGATCGGCATAGCAGCCCGCCGGATTCCTCCGGCACCAAGCGACCGCGGGACCGCTGAGTGTCAGCCCCTCGCAGCGCGATCCACCCGTATACACCTGCACCAATCGCAACCGTTCATGGAGGAACCCGCGATGCGTCGCGCCCTGCAACTCACCATCCTGGCTGTCTGTCTGTCGACTTCGGTCGGTTGCTTCTTGCCGATCTACTCGGCACGCCCGGAGCGCCGTGTGCAGCAGTTGCTCTTCACCAGTGAAGACTTGCGAATGATGGTCGACGAATGGGAACGCTTCTGGTTCCTCGATTCGCCCAGCCACCTGACTCCGCTGCGCACGCACGGGGGTATCATCTAGCTCTCGGACAGCGGTTCTTCATCGATTCTTCATCGAATCGCAGGGCATCATCGGCTGCAAAATCGAGGCCCGTCTGCTAGCCTTACGGAGCCGACCGCTGGACATCCAGCGGTCCTGATTGGCTTCGAGCTGTCCTGGTCACCGATTCATGCCTGCTTACCGCTTTTCGGCTCACTTCCGCGTCGCGTCAATGCTGACAGCGGCGTTTGCCGTTGCTGTGCTGGTCACGGGCTGCGCGCCGGAGTCCTTTCGCGAGGACGATAGCGGCACGCGGCCGCGTTGGCCCAATCCGGAATTGCAGGGCAAGATCAACATTGACGGCAGCAGCACGGTGTTTCCGATCACCGAGGCCGCTGCGAGTCAGTTTCGGCAGCGTTACCCCAACGTGAGCGTCAATGTAGGGGTGTCGGGCACGGGCGGTGGCTTCAAACGCTTTACCCGAGGCGAGATCGACATCGCCGATGCCTCGCGGCCGCTGGATGCTCATGAGTTCTCTATGGCACGGGCAGCCGGAATCGCGGCGATCGAGCTGCCGATCGCCTATGACGGCCTGACGGTTGTGGTCCACAATGACAACGACTGGGTCGACCAGCTGACGATCGAGGAGATTCACGCGATCTACGCCGCCAGCAAAGCTGCTAAGCGTTGGTCCGACATCCGCCCTGGTTTTCCCGATCGGCCGATTCAGCCGTTTGCCCCCGGCACCGATTCGGGAACCTTCGAGTATTTTCGCGAAGTCGTGATCGGCCACGACGAATCACTCCGCTCGGACATGAGCACCAGCGAAGACGATAATGTGCTGGTAACCGGAGTGTCTGGGTCCACCGGTTCGATCGGGTTTTTCGGCGCCGCCTATTTTGAAGAGAATCGCCACCGCGTCCGCGCCGTACCGATCGTCGATCCGCGGACCGGCCGCGCGGTCTTGCCAACACGCGAGACGATCCAGTCGGGTGAGTACGCCCCGCTGAGTCGGCCGCTGTTCATCTACGTCGCCAAGCGATCAGCCGGGCGTCCGGAGGTTAAGCGTTTTGTCGAGTTTTACTTGGAATCAGCTCCCGAATTGGCCGCCGCCGCAGGCTATGTGGCGCTGCCACCAGCGATCTATCAGGCCGGTTTGTCGAACTTTCGCAACCGCCGCACCGGCACGCATTACCTCACCGCGGAGGGTGAAAAGCGGGCAGGAGCGGTGATGGACGTGTTTCAAACGCACAATCTGCGGGAGGACTGATGAGCAGCGCAGATGAGTTAACCGGAGCATCCGGGAAAGCCCAGCTGGACGAGCGGGTGTCGACCCTGTTGCGTGGAGAACGCCGCCCGCTGGCGTTGGTCCGTGCGCGCGAGCTCGTCATTTACGCGTTGCTTCTGCTTTGTGGCCTGTTTTCACTGCTGGTCACCGTCGCCATCGTGTATGTCTTGGCCGCTGAGACCGTGACGTTCTTCCGATTTGACGAAGTCACCTTTAGCAACTTCTTTGGCTCGACCAATTGGAATCCGCTGCTCGGGGGCCAGAAGAGCTTTGGGATCTGGGCGCTGATCAGCGGCACGATGTTGATCACCGTGATTGCCATGGCGATCGCGCTGCCGCTGGGTCTGATAACGGCGGTGTATTTGAGCGAGTACGCCCCCAAACGTGTGCGCAACGTCCTCAAACCGATCCTGGAAGTGCTCGCTGGGGTGCCGACGGTCGTGTACGGCTTCTTTGCCCTGATGACGATCACCCCGGTGCTGCAGTGGCTGCACAGCGGGTTCAGTGTCTACAACGCCGCGAGCGCCGGGATTGCTGTCGGCATCTTGTGCCTGCCGACGGTGTGTTCGCTTGCCGAAGACGCACTGCAGGCGGTGCCCCGGGCGCTGCGCGACGGCGCCTATGGGCTGGGCAGCACGCGGTTTGACGTGTCGGTCAAAGTCGTGGTGCCAGCGGCGCTCAGCGGCATCATCAGCGCCTTTCTGCTGGCAATCGCTCGCGCGGTGGGCGAAACCATGGTCGTCGCCTTGGCCGCTGGCAGCTTGCCCCAGGCCACGATCGACCCCCGCGAGCAGGTGCAGACGATGACCGGTTATATGGTTCAAATGGCAACCGGTGACGTGTCCAATTACGGGACCGAGTACTATTCGATGTATGCGGTTGCCGCAACGTTGTTCGTCATGACAATGGCGCTGACACTGATCGGCAACATCGTCCGACGACGATTCCGCGAGGCCTATGAGTGATGGCAAACACGCCTGATTCGTCTCCGTCGGGTGCCGCTGAAACGCAGCCACGTGCGCTGGGAAGCAACGCTACGGCACGTGGCCCGCTGGAATCCGTTGAATTGCTCAGCGGCCAGCCGCGGCGCCGGCGCGATCGGCGATTTCGCCTCCTGTGCATCGGCACAGCGGCGTTCTCGGTACTGATTCTGGTCGGACTGCTCGGGTCGATTCTGATTCAGGGGCTGCCCCATCTCACTTGGACGCTGACCACCAACGGTCCCGAACCCGATCCTCAGCGAGCCGGAATCCGCCCCGCCGTCTTTGGCACTCTGTGGGTGTGCCTGATCTGCGGCTTGCTGACGCTGCCGATCGGAGTGGCTACCGCCATCCTGCTCGAAGAGTACCAACCGAAGAGCCGCATCGGACGATTCTTGTACGGAATCATCCAGCTCAACATCACCAACCTCGCGGGCGTACCGAGCGTCGTCTACGGGCTGCTCGGCCTGACGGCATTTGTCTCCATGTTCGGCTTGTTCGGAACGGCTGCATCGGATCAGGACACTCAGACCAGCCGCTATGAAATCGGCGTGCGGTACTTTGATCAGTTCTTCAGCGAAGGCGAGCGGGCGATCCTAATCCCTGTCGATTCAGCCTCGGCACCGATGACGCAGCCAGTCGCTGGCATGACGGCGCTGAACTTCTACGGCGAAGAGATTCAGCCGACGGTGCTGTCTCCCGGACAACCGCTGCCGACTGACGAGACGCTGCAATACACCCTGTATGCCGACGCAGAAGCCGGCCGGATCACCCAGCAGGCGTGGTATTACTTCTCGCTGCCTCTGGGACGCGGCGTGTTAGCCGGGGCGCTGACACTGATGCTGGTGATCTTGCCGGTAGTCATCATCAGCAGCCAAGAGGCGCTGCGGGCCGTCCCTGGCTCGCTTCGCGCCGGAGCGTTGGGATTAGGAGCGACGCAGTGGCAGGTGGTGTGGAACGTGACCTTGCCCTCGGCGATGCCGGGCATTCTGACCGGATCGATCTTAGCGATGAGCCGAGCGATCGGAGAAACCGCTCCCATCCTGATCATTGCCGGCATTGTCTACATCAGCCGCGCCCCCCAGCACCTGATGGACGACTTCACCGTGATGCCGCTGCAGCTCTTCAATTGGATCAGCCGACCACAAGAAGACTTCCATTCGCTCGCCGCCGCGGGAATTATTCTGTTGCTGGGCATTCTGTTGTCCTTCAACGCCGTGGCCGTGTTGATTCGCCAGAAGTTGCACAAACCACTCAGTTAATGTCGGAGAGCATCTGATGCCCGATCCCCTAACAACTCGCGGCGCATCACCGCCCAGTTCCCTGGAGTCGCCGCGCGAGGCAACCTTCGCGGCCGGACTCAATTCGGCGCCCTCCCGCTCGACGGCTCAGACCGCCATCGAAATCCGCGACCTCAACGCCTGGTATGGCGAGTTTCAGTCGCTGCGCAATATCTCGTTGGACATTCCAGCCAACCGGGTCACGGCACTGATCGGGCCGAGCGGCTGCGGCAAGAGCACGCTCCTGCGGTGGATCAACCGCATGAACGATACCATTCCCGGAGCGCGCGCCAGCGGTACGCTGCAACTGGGCGATACCGACCTATTGGCCCGCACCACCGACGTGGTGGACCTGCGGCGGCGGATCGGAATCGTGTTTCAGCGTCCCAACCCGTTCCCCAAGAGCATTTTCGACAACGTCGCCTTTGGGCCGCGATTGCACATGCGGATGACGCGTTCGCAGTTGCAAGATGTCGTCGAGTGGGCGCTCCGCAAGGCGGCCGTGTGGGACGAAGTGAAAGATCGCCTTGGGGCCCCGGCGCTTGGACTTTCCGGCGGTCAACAACAGCGGCTGTGCATCGCTCGCGCGATCGCGATCGGTCCCGAAGTGCTGCTGATGGACGAACCGTGCAGCGCCCTGGACCCGGCCAGCACGCTGGCCGTAGAAGACTTGATCTTCGAGCTTCGCGAGCAGTATACGATCGTGATCGTCACGCACAACATGCAGCAGGCGGCGCGGTGCAGCGACCAAACTGCGTTTTTCTATGAGGGCCGACTGATCGAAGTTGGCCCGACCACTGGTGTATTTACCAAGCCCAAACAGAAGCAGACGGAAGACTACGTCAGCGGCAAGTTTGGCTAGAGCCTGCCCGCAAGGGTGCTGACCCTTGGGAGGCGAGTTGATTCCCGAACGCTGTTGGTCTGGCCGATGAGGTGCAGACCCCTTTGCCGATAGGCTCTCGGCGCCACTTATAAGGATCAGGCATGTCCAAGCACCTGGAACGCGGATTGATGGAATTGCGTGAAGAGCTGTTGCTGCTCTTTGGCCTGGTCGAACAGATGATCGACCTGGCGGTGCGCTCGCTGGTGGAACGCCGGCCCGATTTCGCTTCACGGGTGGTAGCTCACGACAAAACGGTCAACGAGCGGGAAGTCAAGCTCGAAGAAGAGTGCCTCAAGTTGCTCGCGCTGCATCAGCCGGTCGCTACGGACCTACGCGAAGTGATCACGGTGGTGAAGATGAACTCCGAGATCGAGCAGATGGCGGACTTAGCCTGCAATATTGCCGAGCGTGCGGTCTCGCTCGATCACTATCCGCTGTTCACCGTGCCGGAAGAACTCAACGACATGGTCTACGAAGCGATCTCGATGGTCCGCCGAGCGCTGGACGGATTCGTTTCAGGCGATGCGCAAAAAGCTCGGGAAGTGATTCGCGATGACGATGTGGTCGATGCGCTGCACCGCGTGATCATCGAGCAATTGCAGGAACTGATGCTTGAATCTTCCGAACACATCATTCCTGCGATGCACTGCTTTAGCGCTTCCAAGAACATCGAGCGTGTCGCTGACTTAGCGACGCATTTGGCCGAAGACACGATCTATATGATTGAAGGTGAGATCGTGCGGCACAAACTCGATACAGGGATTCAGTCTTAAGGCCGCTCAGTCCAGGCCATAATGTTCGATCTCAGCCCAATAGTCTTCGAATGCACCTTCTTTATGGAAGTCGGGACTATTGTCGATGTCGTGACACTGCAGACACTGGTCGCGGGCTTTGTCCAGCGGCAGACGCATCGCCATCCGCAGCGCATCGCGTTGTTCGGCGGTGACGTCAGCCCCCGCTTGTTCGGCCGCGGCATGTTTGGCGCCGGGACCGTGGCAGTTTTCACAACCATTGCCGGTCAGATGCGTGCTCGCCGACAGCGACAGATAGCCTGAGTCATACGGATAGTAGTTTTGGGGATTCCAGCCCGTCACGTGGCAACTGAGGCATTCAGGGTCAAAGTGCCGAGCCACATCGCCGCGCTCTCCTGGATGAACAATGCTTTCGGTCGCCATCGCATGCGGCGTGTTCTCCCAAATCCCGTAGGCCGTTGTATGGCACTCGCCACACGCCTTGCTGCCGACGAAACGGTCGCCGCTGGGATGTTGCACCGGCCGCAAGCCTAACCCTTCAAGCCCCAGCGCCTTGAGTTGATCTTGGTAGTTGGCCATCAACTGCCGCATCGCCGGAGCATCCGCGAACTCATGCGTCATCGGCACGCGAGCGTAGCGATACGGCTGATCGGCATCGGGATAGAGCGCCACGATGCCTGCGTACATTCCTTTGTTTCCGGTCACGATCAGTTTTGTGTCGGAGCCTTCGATCGCCTGGGGGCGGTACAGCGGCTCGCCGAACCCG
>CALELC010000421.1 GCA_937904535.1 uncultured Planctomycetaceae bacterium | reverse complement strand
TGGCTTGTGGACGGGGCGTGGCGGCGCTGCCACGCTGGTTGGTCAAAGAACAGCAGTTGCGATTCGATATCTACCCGGTGCGGCTTGGTAAGAGGGGCGTCGACAAGCAAATCTTCTTGGGATTTCGCCAGAAGGATCGTGAGATCGACTATATGCAGGCGTTTGTAAAGGTAGCCCGCTCCAGCAAGTCAGTCGCGAAGGCATAGCACGCGGGACGAGGGCTGCTGGGAGCAAGGGCGCAGACGCTGCCGGCCTCCGCGATCCGTCATGAAATCAATCAGTTGAGATACAGGAAAGAATAGATGGCCGATCAATTGAAGTGGGACCGACACTTCATCACCTTGGCGCTCGAGAATGCTCGCATGTCCAAAGACCCTGCTACGCAGGCGGGGGCGGTAATTGTTGGTCCGGATCGTGAAGTCCGCTCGATGGGCTACAACGGTTTGCCGCGCGGCATCGCCGATACGCCGGAGCGGTTGCAGGACAAGGATCTAAAACGCTCACTGGTCGTGCATGCGGAGATGAATGCGATCCTGAATGCGGCGCGGATCGGAGTCAGCACCCGCGGTTGCACCTTGTATCTGGCGTTGACCGACGAAACCGGCCAAGTCTGGGGCGGCCCTCCTTGCACTCGCTGCACCGTGGAAATTATCCAAGCGGGTATCGCCGAAGTTGTTGCCAAGCCATTTAAGAACCAGACCTCCTATTGGACCGAATCGGTCGAGCAGGCGCGGGCACTCTTACAAGAGGCTCAGGTCCAATATCGAGAGATCGACAGCTAACCGGCCAGCAGCTTTTCGAAGCCTTGGCGAGCCTGGGCGGGGGTCGGGCGGACAAGTTGCTCGATCACTTGGCCGTCGCGAAGCAGGATCAGCGTTGGCCACAGCTTGACTCGAAAGGAGCGCCCCAGTCGCTTCCCGCGGCCATCGGCGATGCGCACATGCTGCACCTCAGGATGGGCCGTGAGCAACGCCTCGACGGTTGGCGCCAGCGCTTGGCAGTGGCCGCACCAGTTGGCTCCGAATTCCAGCAGCACCGGGCCGCTGCCCTCATCGATCTCCTCGCGGGTCGGTTCTTCTTCGTGATACAGACTGTCATACGGCATGGTGACGTTCTCCGTCGTGGTGCTAAGAATGATGGTTATGACCCAGGCAGCGAAGTGCCGCACGTTTTGCGCCGACCAGTGCTGAAGGTGTCGCTGTGGAAACGCGTGTCGCCAGCACGCCTCGCGTAACCGCAGGCCGTGCTACCCACGAGAAACATCGTATCGGTGTAGCGTGCCACTCAGCGTACCGGGGCCGCTATCAAGCGTGGGCCAGCCGACGAACCTGCCACCTGCTAAAAACTCGACAGCGGCCAAGGCCAGTCTGCCTGCTGGCTTGAACACTACGGTGGGGCTGAAAGAATGGGCAGGAAAGCGGCAACGGTGTGTTCGAGGAGTAATCAACCGTGAATCTTGTGTGTTCGGAGTGCTTGGCGGTGAACCGTGTCCCTGAGGAAAAGCTGGGCGACCGGCCGGTGTGTGGCAAGTGCAAACAGTCGCTGCTGCCGACGCATCCGATCGAACTGACCGACAGTACGTTTGCCAAGTTCATCGCTCGCACCGAATTGCCGGTGCTGGTCGATTTTTGGGCGGCCTGGTGTGGCCCTTGCCGGATGATGGCTCCGGCATTCGCTGAGGCGGCAGCCCAACTGTCGCCGCACGCAATCCTGGCCAAACTCGACACGGATGCTGCGCCGCAGACTGCCGGTCAGTTTTCGATCTCGGGGATTCCGACCGTGATCTTGTTTCGCGGTGGACACGAAGTCTCGCGGCAATCGGGTGTGATGACCGCTCGGCAAATCACCCAATTCGTCGGCGTCGGCTGAGCGAGTGGAGATGCCAGAGAATCGCTGCACGCACGAGCAGGCGATCAGCGGATGCTTGCTGGGGACCGCCATGGCGACGCGTTAGGGCTGCCTGATGAAGGCGTATTGCGAAGGCGTGCCCCACGATTGCTCGGGCTGCCGACTCGGTCCCGCATGCTGCTGGGCGGTGTGCCGCTGACGAGCAATTTCTGGGTGGATTCTGCTAGGGTTCCTGCCGGCAAGACGCGGTCGCCAGCCCTGCGGCCGAGAACGCTGTGGAACGGAAAATGCCAGTGAGGAATCCACTTGCGATTGAACAGGCAGATTGTTAGCGATTTGGCAAATAGTTGGTGATCATGACTCAGTGGCTTAGCGTCGATGCGTTGCAGTGGCCAGCGATGGTGGCGACGCTCGTGGCTGCCTGGCTAGTGGCTTCCAAACATCAGCATCGCCGGCGGTGGGGTTTTTGGATGTTTGTGGTCAGCAACGCGCTGTGGATCGCTTGGGGCTGTCATACCGAGGCCTACGCCCTGATCGCGTTGCAAGTCGGCTTGTTCGTGATGAATCTCCGCGGCATCGAAAGGAACCCGCCGACGCCCAGTCCCGAGCCTGCCAGCTAAGTCCATGGGGGAATCAGGGGCTCAGCTACGCAGCGCGATTGCTGCCCCCAAGCGTCCTGATTTTCATTCGCGCACCGGTTGAAAGGTGGCAAACGAGCGAGAATGCTTACTCGCTGGCAACGTCCCGACTCGATCCTCGAAAGGTCGAGCGATCGCAGTCTGATGATTGCTCGCCGCTGTTGGTTCGGCAGTTCTCCTTCCCATTTGCAGGAACACCCATGAAGGCGTATCAAATCCAGTCTGCTGGCGGAATCGATGCGATGCAAACGATCGAGTTGCCGCCACCACAACCCGCGGCCGATGAGGTGCTCGTGCGGATGCGGGCTGCGAGCCTCAACTTTCGCGATTTGATCATCACCCGCGGCGGTTACGCCCGCAACGATCGCTGTCCCGTGATCCCGCTATCCGACGGCGCCGGCGAAGTCTTAGCGGTCGGTGAGCGCGTGACGCGCTTTCGGCCCGGCGACCGCGTGGTGAACTGCTTTTTTGAAGATTGGGAGGCGGGTGACGTTGACGAGTTGCAATTGCAAACGTCCCGCGGTGGCGGCATCGACGGGGTGCTGGCTGAACAAGTTGTGTTCAGCGAACGAGCGCTGTTGCCGATTCCGCCCCACCTGAGTTTTGAACAAGCGGCCACGTTGCCGTGTGCTGCGGTCACGGCGTGGCAAGCGCTGGTTACCTTGGGACGCGTTCAGGCGGGCGATACGATTTTGACGCTCGGGACCGGCGGCGTGTCAATTTTCGCGCTGCAGTTTGCAAAGCTCAACGGGGCAACGGTGATCGTCACCTCCAGCAGCGATGCCAAGCTTGCTCGGGCACGCGAACTGGGAGCTGACGAAACGATCAACTACCAGACCACGCCCAATTGGGACGAGGCTGTCCGCGAGCTAACCGGTGGTCGCGGCGTCGACAACGTGATCGAAGTTGGCGGGCCTGGAACGCTGCCCAAATCGCTCGCCTGCACACGGGTCAGTGGCCGCGTGTCGCTGATCGGTGTGTTGACCGGTGTCGAAGGCGATTCCAATCCGCTCCCGGCCCTGTTCAACCGGCTCACGATTCAGGGCATCTACGTCGGCAGCCGAGCGATGTTCGCGGATATGAACCGCGCCATCACGGCCAACCGGCTCGAGCCCGTGATCGACCGTGTGTTCGACTTCGCGGACGCCAAGGAGGCCTACCGCTATCTCAAGTCCGGTGACCACTTTGGCAAAGTGGTGATCAAGATCGCGGATTAGAGCTTGTTTTTAGGCAGCGCTGGTCGCATTGAAGATCATGTAAGTCGTGTAAGCGATGTAGCCGGCGAAGAACACGGCGCCTTCCCAGCGGGCGATCGTGCGGCCGGTGAAGAAGATCGGCAAGCACAATGCCGCTACCAGGATCATCACTGGGATGTCGAAGCTGACGGCGGTCGGCGATACCGGGATACCGCCCGGTGCAATGATCGCCGAGAGCCCGAGCACGCAGGCTAGGTTGAAAATGTTGCTGCCGACCACATTGCCGACCGCAATATCTCGCTGCCCGCGAATCGTGGCAACAATCGAGGTCACGACTTCGGGCAGCGAGGTGCCGGCTGCCACAATCGTTAAGCCGATCACCAACTGACTCACGCCCCACCAGGTCGCGATGTTTACAGCACCGTCAACGAGCCACCGCGAACCCAAGCCGAGCGCCGTCAGGCCGATGACGATGAACATCAAAGATTTCCCGACCGGTCCTCCGGCATGGCCAGGGTTGGCCGCAGTGTCGTCATCGTCCGACGGATATTGGGCCGCAAACTCTTCTCGCACCGCTTGGCTTTCCCGGCTGGCAAAACGGATGCAGATCAGCACGTAGCCCACCAGCGCCAAAAACAGAATGCCGCCGTCCACGCGGGTGATCAAACCATCTCGCGCTAGCGCCCAACTCAATACCGAGAGAGCGATCATCAGCGGCACGTCAAAGCGGATCAGTTGGCTGGAGACGACCAGCGGCGTGATCATGGCTGAGATGCCGAGGATGAACAGCACGTTGAAGATGTTGCTGCCGACGACGTTTCCGACCGCCACGTCCGCGGCTCCGGCCATTGCCGCTTGAATACTAACGCCCAGTTCGGGGGCGCTGGTACCAAAGGCCACCACGGTTAAGCCGATGATCAACGGCGGGATGTGAAAGCGAGCCGCCAGGGCCGAGGCACCGCGCACCAGCCATTCGCCGCCCAGAACCAACACCACCAACCCGGCGATGATGAAGAGCACCGCCATCCCCTGTTCGTTCACGGTTCGCTTTCTACGATAGAATGGATCGCGGTCGGAGGCTGCTAGCCGCCACTCCCGCTTGAATCCGCATCCTTGTACCACGGTTGCCAGCGTTTGGGACAGGTGCCGAGGGTGCCGGTTGAGTCCCGCCTTTGAAACCGCAAGCCATTATCGCCGGCATGTGAACCACCGAAAAGAGAGACGCTATGAACGATCAGCGAGGATGCGCCTCACGGCTAGCGGCGGTGGTCGGTGTGCTGGTGTCCGTGTTGTATTTATCGAACCTTTCAATGGGCATCATCGAGATTCCCGACAACCTACCCTTCGTCGGCAACCTCGATGAAGTTTTCTTTTCCGGCATATTGTTCGCCTCGCTAGCACGGCTGGGCATTTACCTGCCCGTCGGCCAGCGCCCCGTCCGCCGGGACCCGCCACGCGGCGAGGCGCTACCGGAGGAATGAGCGCGGCGGCCGCATTCATTCCCCGCAGCTCGCTTCGATGGCTCAGCGTGGCAGGATCGCGTTGTGGTAAATGTCCTGCACGTCGTCACAGTCGTTGAGCATGTTGATGAACTTTTCGAACATCGGCACGTCCTCCGCGCTGATTTCAGTGTGCGCCTGAGGCACAAACGTGATCTCTTCGACTTCCAGTTCGATATTGGGAAAGGCTTCCAGCAAGGCACTTTTCGCTTTGTTGAACTCACTGGCCGGGGCGAACACGGTGATTTGACCCTGTTCTGACTCGACGTCGCCGACATCCACATCAGCGGTCAACAACGCTTCGAGGACCTCTTCGGCGTTGTCGCCCTTGAACGCTAGGATCGTAAGGTGGTCAAACAGGTGCGCAACCGAGCCCGGGGCGCCCATCTTGGAATGGGTCTTGGTAAAGCAGTTGCGAACGTCGGTGATCGTGCGATTGTTATTATCGGTCAAGCAATCGATGATCACAGAGCAGCTGCCGGGGCCAAAACCCTCATAACGCGCCGGCACATAGTCTTCACCGCCGGCGCCACTGGCTTTTTCCAAGGCCTTTTCGATCACGTGGCTCGGTACCTGCTCGCGTTTGGCTTTTTCAATCAAGCTCCGCAACGCCGGATTGGCAGTCGGGTCCGCACCGCCGTTTTTGGCAACCATATAAAGCTGTTTGCCATATTTGGAATACAACTTCGATTTCTGGCCGGCTGTCTTAGCGATCGACAGCTTACGGACTTCAAAGCTTCTACCCATGATGTTGTCTCATACCTGTGTGGTCTTATGATCGACTGGACGTTGGATTGCGAGCCGCTGACTTCGCCCCGGTGGGGCGGCAGCGTGGTCGGTCCGAGCAGGTTGGCACAGGTGATGCGATTCCGTCAGCCACGGGAGCTCGGCTGGCGGTTCGTGTTCTGCCTCGCGAGGTTCGTTCCTAGCTCACTAGCTCTTTTGGGGAGCGGCCTACGATTGTCGCCAGCAGCCCGATAAATGCAAGGAGCAGATCGATTCCCCATCCGTAGATGGGGTAATTTGCTGGCGCTGCGTGAGTTGCGGACGCGGGTTAGCTCGCTTCGTCGTCGCTTTGCGGCCGGTACGCCGCCACGACGGCCTGCTGAATGTGCGGCGGCGTGCGTTCGTCGTGGCTGTACTGCATGCTGAAGGTTCCCGATCCCGCTGTGAGGCTTTTGAGATCGGTGGCATAGCTTTGCAATTCGCTCAGCGGAGCGATCGCGCGGATTTGGCAACTGTCGCTGCCGAGCATCAGACTGTCGCTGACGCGGCCACGGTGCGTCGCTAAGTTGCTGGTGATATCGCCCATGTACTGAGCCGGCGCAGTGACTTCGACTTCCACATAAGGTTCCAACAGCACCGGATCGGCTTGCTGCACGGCGTCGATGAATGCCTTCTTACCAGCCGTGATGAAGGCGATTTCTTTGGAATCGACATCGTGATACTTGCCGTCATAAACCTCGACGCGAACTCCGCTCATCGGATAGCCCGCGATCGCCCCTTGTTGCAGTACTTGCCGGATGCCTTTTTCGATGGCTGGCATGAACTGTTTCGGGATCGAGCCACCCACCGTCGCATTGACGAACTCGAAACCATCGTGATGGTCTGGTGGTAACGGTTCGACCCGCAAATAAACTTCGCCAAACTGTCCTGCACCACCCGTCTGCTTTTTATGACGGTGGTGCCCCTCGGCACGTCCGGTAACCGTTTCCTTATAAGCGATCTTGGGGGCGCAGGTGTCGACTTCGATCCCATACTGAGTTTTGAGTTTTTCCAGCGTCACGCGTAGGTGGAGTTCACCGAGGCCGCGGATCACGGTCTCGCCAGTGGCTGCGATTCGCTCGATCACCAGTGATGGATCTTCGGATTGCAGCTTGTGGACGGCTGCGGAGAATTTTGCTTCGTCAGCATGGCTGCGGAGTTGCACCGCGTAGCCGAACATCGGCACCGGCAAGGGGGGTGGGATCAGCACCGGCGGATCATCGGGAGTGACGCCACTGTGCAAAATGCCATTGAAATGCAATTCGTTGAGCTTCGCCACGGCGCCGATTTCTCCTGGCCCCACGGCATCGACTTCGATTTGTGTTTTGCCCTGAAGCCGCACCACATGTCCGATCCGCAGCGGTTTGCGTTGGTCGTCGAGGTACAGTTCGGACTTGGTCTGCACGCTGCCTTGATGCACCCGAAAGATGCCCAGTTTGCCGACATGACGATCGGTCGAGATGCGGAACACATGCGCTAAGGTGGAGGCACTGACATCGAGCTGAGGTTGCAGCGGTTGGCCGCCCTGGACCAGGGACGGAGGATTGCCCTCCAGCGGATTGGGGAGCAGTGACGCCGTGACATGCAACAACTGCGCGATACCGGCTCCGGTCCGCGCTGAAGCATAGACAATCGGTACCAGTTGTCCTTCGCACAACGCCCGTTCAAAGGCGGCATGCACTTGGTCATGGTCCAGTTGCTCGGCTCCTTGCTCGAGATAGACCTCCGTTAACGCTTCATCCACCTGAACCACTTGTTCGACAATTGCTGTGTGTGCCGTTTCCGCTGAACTGAAGGCCGTGGGATCATGGGCATCGGTTTCAAACACATCGATCACACTCGACAAATCGGGTGTGGGTAAATTGATCGGCAGACAGACATCGCCAAACGCCGCACGGATCTCCTCGGTGAGCGCCTCGAGGTTGGCCTCGGGAGCATCGATTTTGTTGATCAGGATCATGCGTGGCAGCTTTCGCTCGGTGGCGACTTTCATCAGTCGTCGCGTTTCGCTTTCGATCCCTTTGACGGCCGAGACTACGATCACCACCGATTCAACCGCCGGAAAGCAAGCGATCGCGTGGCCGATAAAGTCGGCCATGCCCGGTGTGTCGATCAGATTGACATGGTGTCCCTCGTGATCGAAATGCATCACACTCGGTTGCAGCGAATGTCGATGTTCACGTTCTTCGTCGCTAAAGTCGCTGACCGTGTTGCCTTCTTCGACGCTGCCCATGCGGCTGATCACGCCGGCCTCGAACAGCAGTCGCTCGCACAGAGTGGTCTTGCCAGAGCCACTATGGCCGCAGAAGCAGAGATTGCGAATCGCACTCGGATCGGGAAAAGTCATCGACGAACTCCTCAGCTGGGAATGACGATACCTGACGGGGCAGCAGCGCCCGTCGGCCACGGCCGATGGGGGCCAACGCCACGCCTGGAGTGGCGTCGGAATTCACAGCTTAACGATATCTCGGAACGCTCGGGGGTTACGCCAGCACCTTACGGGTGTTCGGTTAGGCCCGATCAGGATCCTTGCCGCGAAGTCGGACGTGTGGAGAGCCAGTGCTGACGACGTCGTTTACCTTGTTGCCGCGCCCACCCTTTCGCCTCGATCTGGCAGTGTGGGTCTTGCGCCGGCGTCCCGAGAACGCGATTGATAGATGGGATGGAAATACCTATCGCCGCGTGCTCACCGGGAGCGGTGGTCCTCTCTTGATGGAAGTGCGTCAGCAATCCGGGCTCGATGCCCCGCGGCTGCAGGTGGAACTGCACAGTCAAACGCCGTGGCCTCAGATGCGCACGGAGGCCACCGCGGCGCTTGAACGCCTGCTCGGGCTCCGAGTTGATCTCACGGAGTTCTATGAGTTCGCGATCAAGCAGCCGCTTCTCGGTCCGCTCGCCCGTCGCTTTGTGGGCATGAAACCGCCGCGTTATCTGTCAGCTTTTGAATGCCTCACTAACGCGATCGCTTGCCAACAGGTTTCGCTGGCATCAGGGATTCAACTGCTCAACCGCTTTGCTCACGCGTTCGGTGATCGCCTCGAAATCGAAGGCCAATCGCAGTCGGCGTTTCCTCGGCCAGAAGATCTTGCCGGGGTGAATGAAGCAGATCTTCGCGCGCTCGGCTTTAGTCGACAAAAGTCGGTCGCGGTTTTGCTACTGGCCGACCAGGTGCGTCTCGACAAACTGAATCTGAATGCACTGGCGAAGCTTTCGGACCAGCACGCCGTCGAGCATTTGTGTGAACTGCGCGGGATTGGACGCTGGTCGGCCGAGTATGCGCTGCTGCGTGGGCTGGGCCGCTTGCACGTGTTCCCTGGCGACGATGTCGGCGCTAGGAACGGGCTGCAGCAATGGCTGGGGCTATCCGACCGCCTCGACTACGACTCTGCCGCTCAAGCCTTGCGGCGCTGGCAGCCCTACGGCGGTCTGATTTACTTTCAGATGCTATTAGACAAACTGGCGGCGCAGGGCGACGTGTATCCGAATCATTGAGAGCGTTGCCGAACAGGGAGCTGATAAACCCAGCGTCCGGATAGGCTCGCCGCTTCTCCATCCGATAGAAAGCGGCCAGACCGTGCAGCGCTGCTGCCCAGACGCTGCCTAACGACGCCCAAGCAACTCATCCAGAGTCCGCAATCGGATGGTCGGCTGGTTGCCCTTCGTCACACTTTTTGCATGGCAAGGGATGTCCCAGCCAAGCTTTCCGCCCGCTTTCGGTGACCACCCACGGACGGCTCATCCAGGGCGGGTCGTGCCTGACATGCTGGTTATGTCCGCAGGCGAGCTCAGCGACCCAGTGGCCGGCGTCATCTTGGTGATAGCCGACAATCGGCTGTTCCATCGCCACAGTTCCTTAGTAGCAAACCATTCCCGATCGCAATCGCGGCCGAGTTTGCACTCGACGGCAAAGCTCGGCCCGCGACTGCGCTCTTTAGCCTTTCCAAGCTCTTCAATCTCACGGGGCTTTTCAATCTCACGGGGCTCTTCGGTCTTTCTGAACATTCCGCTCAGTGATGCAAGCCGAAGTGCAATCGCCCGATATCGATGTGCAACCCACCATGATGATGGTGCAGTGGGGGAAGCGGGGGATAGTGCCCGTGATGATGGTGGTGATGCTGAAGCTTCGGATAAGGAACGAAGACTCCCGGATGATGGTGATGGTGGTGCCCATGCTTGTGCATCCCAGGGCCCCAGACGCCAGGGTAGAAACTGTGGACAGCAGCATGTCCGTGGTGTCCATGGTGACCGTGGTGGTGACCGCCGGCTTCGGAAGTCGTGGCAATCAGGCTCAGGCCGGCGACGAGCACTGCAACTGCGAGCAAGCGTTTCATCGTTTTTATCCCGCAACGGAGGATCAGAGGATCAGGTGGAAAACGGTACTGCCAAGAAACGCAGCCCCCATGCCAATGCAGAATTCCCCGTATTTACAGGCAGCAACGACCAGTTTTGTATTCGATTTGACGGCATTGTGTTATCAATTTGATGTCGCCGACGTGTCCAAAAAGTGATTCGAAACTGCCTCTAGCTGCCGTATGGGGGCAGATACAGTCAGCGGCGCACGACCTGCTGCTAGGTAAAGCTGGTCCTAGAGTCGGCTCGCGGGTGAGCGGCCCAGGCGGCCGCTCAGCGGTTCGATGTAGACCGCAAACTCGACAGCCGATAAAACACAAGCGGCGACGGCGTGATCAACGCTGCCCGCCGCGCTCCTCAACGCCTGCTATCAACCTGCATGTTGC
>CALELC010000420.1 GCA_937904535.1 uncultured Planctomycetaceae bacterium | reverse complement strand
TCCGCATGTTGCAAGAGAAATCGATCGATGGAGACGGCTTGCCCCGCCTCTAACAATTGCATGTACTGCTTCACGGCCGCGAGCACCCGCGGCTCCTCTTCGTCATCGGCTCGCAAGCCGCGCGATGGCAATTCATCGGTGGCGTCATCCCAGAGCATCAGACTTCTCCGATGGCGGTCTTCAGTTTGGCAAGCCCTCGCACCCACAGCTTCTCGACGCTATCGACGCTGCGGTTCATCAGCCTGGCCACATCGGCAAACGGCAGCCCATCGATGTGCCGCAAGACGATCACGCGGCGGTAGTCTTCCGGGATCGCTTCGAGAGCGGCGGCGAGCTGCAGAAAGGCTTCGTTGCGTGCGAAATGCTGGCTCGGCGACGTGACATCGCCGACGAGCCCTGACTGCAAAAAATGAGAAGCCTGATCCACGCTTTGCTGAATCGACCGCTCCAGCCGTGGATCGCGCTTCTGGGTGCCGAGATACTTGCGAACTTGCATCGCCAGGATGTTCGCCAAAATTCCCCGTAGCCAGCTCGCGAACTCTTCCGCGGTCTGGCCACGAAAATCCTCGATGCTGCGGTGCGCCGCCAAGCAGACTTCTTGGGCAAGGTCCGACGGATCGGCCTTGGCTCGCATGTGCTGATGCAGCTGCGTTCTGGCCAAAAACACCACGTACTGACGGTAATCCGCCAGCAATTCCCCGAGCGCGACAGCATCACCGCCCCGCGCTGCGAGCAGCAACCGCGCCGTGCGATCTTGATCGGTCGACTCGTGAGAGGCACAGAAATCGGTCACCACTTGCTCATGCTCCCTATGCACTGCCTGAACGTCTCGTTGCCATCCAACCGCAGATCCGCCGCAGATTTATCCGATTTTTCATCCACTGGGCACAGCCGATGGTGGTGCGCAGAGGCGCGGCACTGGTTGACTCAACCCCCACGCACCGAGCAATGTTCCGCAGCTGCCCTGTGCGGCAGGCTGTGTATTTGCCCTCTCGGCAAGAAGATGGAGGCCAGTAATCTCCGGTGAAGCCCTACTGCAACGAAATCGAATCGCCCCGCCGAACGCGGTTCCAATTTCGCTAAGCTTTGATCGTCCGTCGCAGGCTCATCCGGCGGCGATCCACTGGAAACCCCTTGGCATTTCGGGAGCAACACCAAACGATGCGTCTCACTCACTTGTTACCGCTGTGGCTCGTGCTCGTGACCCTCGCAGCGGGTCCGCTGGCGGCTGAGGAGCCGATCCGCCTGCGCGTGCTGAGCTACAACATCCACCATGCCGAAGGCGTCGACGGCAAGCTCGACGTGGAACGGATCGCCGCGGTCATCCAGAGCGTGGAGCCCGATCTGGTGGCAATCCAGGAAATAGACCAACGAGTCCGGCGAAGCCAATCGGTCGATCAACCGGCCGAGCTGGCACGGCTGACCCAGATGCACGTCGCGTTCGGTGGCAACATCGAATTGCAGGGCGGCCACTACGGCAATGCGATCCTGTCGCGTTTCCCAATTCAAGCTCATTCGAACATTCGCCTGCCGAACGTCGACAATGGCGAGCAACGCGGAGCGATTTCCGCCCAGATCGCGATCCCGCAGCTCAGCGAACCGCTGCTGTTTTTCGCGACGCATTTCGACCACCGCCGCAATTCGCAAGAGCGCGTTGCGTCGGCCCAAGCGCTCAATCAGCTTGTCGCAGAACAACCGCAACGGCCGGCACTGTTAGCAGGCGACTTGAATGACGTTCACGACAGCAGCACGCTGCAGGAACTGGCCAAACACTGGACACACTCAACGCCCCAACCGCTGCCGACGATTCCTGTGACCACGCCATCGCGGCAGATCGATTTCGTCCTCTTCCGCCCGCAGCCGCAGTGGAAGGTGATCGAGGTACGAGTGTTGGATGAGGCGGTTGCCTCCGATCACCGGCCGATTCTGGCGGTGCTGGAACTGTCGCCGGCAGCCAAGTCTCAGTGAACCTGCGCAAGGTCGCTGACCAGTTGGGCATTCATTTCCTCGCGCCGCGCCGGATCGGGCATCCGCAAAATCGCGGCCGGGTGCCAGGTCGCCAGCGTGCGCGAACACCAATCGCTGGCGATGATCTGACCGCGCTGTTGGGTGATCCGAAAATTGCGTCCCAAAAGTGCCTGCGCCGCGGTTGCTCCCAGACAGACGAGCATCTTGGGTTTGATCACACCGAGTTCAGCTTCGAGCCAGGGCCGACAGGCTGAGATCTCCCGCGCGTTCGGCTTTTGGTGCAGCCGCCGTTTGCCGCGTAGCGTGAACTTAAAATGTTTGACGACGTTTGTGATATACACGTCCTCGCGCGGCACGCCAGCCGCTTGCAGGGCTTCATCCAAGAGCACGCCGGCAGGCCCCACAAACGGATGCCCTTCGAGATCCTCACGATCACCCGGCTGCTCGCCCACCAGCACGATCTGAGCTTGCGGTGGCCCTTCGCCGAACACCGCCTGCGTCGCATCGCGGTACAGGTCGCACGCGGTGCAGACGCCCGCCGCCTGACGCAGCGATGGCAGATCGACCTTCGGCGGCAGAAACGCCGCGGCGGTTTGCTCAAAACCTGATTTGGATTCAATCATCTGATCCATCCTCGAATGGGCGGTCCGCAACAGTTCAGGAATCAGGCTCGTTTCCGGCAACGTGGGCCAATGCCGTACCGGCAACTCACGTTTCATCGCGGCAACCTTCACCCGCGCCGGGTTGAAGATCGACGCATAGTAGGTGCGCCATAGGTTTTCGAGCGCATCGGAATCCGGAGCATCCGCGACGGTCGCTCCCGGTCCATAATGCAATTGGTGTTGATCCCAGCTGACCGACTCATCCGGCGTTAGGATCGACCAGTTCATCCCGTTGAAGCGGCGCGCGAAAAAGGGCGCTGCCAGCCGCACGACGCGGTGATCCGGGCGATGCCAAGCGATGAAGACTTCCTCGTCGCCGAGCACCGCTTGGCGAAAGCGGACAAAGGCTTTCATCTTGTGCAGGTCGCGGGTGACCGCCTTTTGCATCAGCATCAGCCGCCGCACATCGGAATCGGTCACGATCTCCAGTAAGTAAGGCTCCGCGTGCTTGAGTCGCCACAGGGCGCGGTACAGCAATTCCCAGCGATTGGGGTCGCGGTGACAGGCAACGTGCCGTGCCAGCTCGATGAACTGGCTCGGGACCGTGAACGCGGGTGCGGGAGGCTCTGCGGCAGCCGATTCCAGGGCTGCTCGCTCAGCAGCATCACCTTCGCTCCCAAACAAATTCGGCTGTCCGCCACTGATCCAGTTGATCTCCTCCGGTGGTACGGCAGCGGTAATCAACCGCCGCGCCGCTTCGCGCCACTGCTGAAAATGATCGACGGGGATCCAGTGCATGGCTGTCCCTAAAGTTCGCCCGACAGCGACGAGGCGGTGAGGTCGAATAACAACAATTGCGTCGCCGGAGGCTGCAGCCGCGTCCTCAGATCTTGCTTGTCTAGGACCTGCAGCGCGGGATTGTGATCGGCGGTGACGACAAACGGAGCCGCTCGGTTCCAGGCGACACGCAGACTTTTCAGGTCCGCCACCCGCAGTCGCTGGTGCACTCGAATCTGCAAGATCCGCGCCACGTTGCGGACGCCCACTCCGGGAATCCGCAACAATTCTTCTCGCGGCGCGGTATTCACATCGACCGGAAAGCGGTGCCGATTGGCGAGCGCCCAAGCGGTTTTGGGATCGATCTCCAGCGACAGATTGTGATCGGCTTCCGCGACGATCTCATCAGCGGTGAAGCCGTAAAACCGCAGCAGCCAATCGGCTTGATAAAGCCGGTGCTCGCGGACGAGCGACGGTGATTTACCGGGCAACCGAGCATCGGCGTGCGGGATTGGGCTGTAGGCCGAATAATACACGCGCCGCAGGCGTGGCCCATCATACAGCGAGGCTGCGGTTTTGAGGATTTCCAGGTCCGGTGTGGCGGTCGCCCCCACGATCATCTGCGTGCTTTGGCCCGCCGGGGCAAACCGCGGGGTCTGGAATCCGGCGGCTTTCTCCTGCCGCTGCTCGGTAATCTTGAGTTTGATGCCGTTCATCGACTCGACGATCTGCGGCTGCTTCTTCTCCGGCGCTAGCGTTCGCAGGTCCGCTGCGGTCGGCAGTTCGATGTTCACGCTTAACCGGTCGGCCCACAGCCCGGCCTCGTTGATCAACTCTTGAGCGGCATTGGGAATCGTCTTCAGATGGATGTAGCCGCCGAACTGATGCACCGTGCGGAGCTGCTTGGCTACCGCGATCAACTGCTGCATCGTGTAGTCCGAGTTCTGGATGATTCCCGAACTGAGGAACAGCCCTTCGATGTAGTTGCGTTTGTAGAAGTCGATCGTCAGCCGGACGACCTCCTCGACGGTGAAGCGAGCGCGAGGGGTATCGCTAGAGATCCGGTTGACGCAGTACTGGCAGTCATAGATGCAGTAGTTCGTCAGCAGCAGTTTGAGCAGCGAGATGCAGCGGCCGTCGGGGGTGTAGCTGTGGCAGATCCCCATGCCTTCGGTCGAACCGAGTTTGCTGCCGGCGCGGGTGCTCTTGGCCCCGCTGCTGGCGCACGAAGCGTCGTATTTGGCGGCATCGGCGAGGATGGCCAATTTTTCGGAAACGTCCACGATCCAGTTCGCCTCACCCGGTGCAGTGATTCCGCCATTTCAAGCCGCAGCCGCAGAGCAATAACCGCGACGGTTGACCTGCGACAACAGCGCACAGAAGTATAGCACCCAGGCGGTCGATCTGTCCCAAATACCGAGCCAGGAGAGGGAGCACACACAGCAGCAAACTGGTGAGGCCTCAGGCTTTGACTGTGAAAGAGAGACGTTAGCCAGAATGATCGCAGCCACGCCTAAGCTGTTACTTTCACAACCTGGGACTCGATTCCTTGAGCTTCTCAGCTGGGCAAAGTGTCTGCAGAGCATCAGAACGCTAGCGAGAGCAGGAACGCCTCCATGGAAGTCGCTGACGGCAGATCGTTGGAAGAAGTGTCGCTTGGATCGGACGAGCGGCGGCTTGTGAGTTATCGTCATCGCCACCAAGATGCCGAGTATCGTGGGACTCGGCGGTCGCAACGGTCGACGGCAACCAATTACGTTTCTGGTTTCTGGCCGCGATGCCGATGCGAAATCCGTAGGCTGAGGACCTTGCGATGCTTGAAGTAAATCCCTCTGTCGCAGGTAAGTTAGCCCGCAATGATCGGCAAGACGCATTCCGGCCTTGGCACCCCCGTAGACCTGCCGCTGATCCTGACGGGATTGACCGTTTGCGGGATGGCGCTGGCCATCTTCAGCTTCCTGCCACTGAATGACCACACGTCCAAGTCCCTTTCCTGGGTCGGCATGTCACTGGTCTACCTCGCGGGCGGACTGCCGGCCAGCGCGCGAGCACTCGCAGCCTTATGGAAGGAGCGTACCCTTGATATCGACCTGCTCATGGTTGTCGCGGCCGTCGCGGCGGCGGTCGTTGGTGCCCCTTTTGAAGGCGCGGTACTTCTGACGCTATTCAGCGTCTCGAGCACGCTGGAAAAGCGTGCCATGGGTCGGGCGCGAACCGCGATTGAAGCCCTGATGGCGCTGCGACCGGAAACGGCGCTGCGCAAGTCAGCGGATGGAGCGGTGACCGAAGTCCTGGCTGCGGACCTCCATGTCGGGGACATTGTCGTGCTGCGTCCGGGTGCTCGCGTGCCAGCGGACGGCATCATTTCCAGCGGCCACAGTTCCATCGACGAAGCGAGCATCACAGGCGAGTCCGTACCGGTCGCCAAGGCCCCAGGCGCGGCAGTGTTTGAGGCGACGGTAAATCTCGATGGCGTGGTGGAGGTCGAGGTCACCAGGTCGGTTGCTGAAAGCACCGTGGCCCGCATGATTTCGCTGGTCACCCAAGCGCAGGCTGCCAAAGCGCCGTCCGAACGTTTCAGCGAGTGGTTCGGCCAGCGTTACACCATCGGGGTCATGGCCGGTGCGGTTCTGGCGTTCGCAGGGTTCTACGGGTTCGGGCACGACTGGCACCAGGCGCTTTACCGCTCGGCCACACTGCTGGTAGCGGCCAGTCCTTGCGCGATTGTCATTTCAGTCCCCGCCGCGATTCTGTCGGCGCTTTCAGCCGCAGCCCGCAGCGGCGTGTTGTTTAAAGGCGGGGTGGCGCTGGAAACGCTGTCCGCTATCGACACGTTTGCCTTTGACAAAACGGGCACGCTCACCACAGGCAAAGCCGCCGTGACGGACGTCGTGGCGCTCGATGGCGACGAGACCCGTTTCTTATCGCTGCTGGCAGGACTCGAAGCCCAATCAGAACATCATAGCGCAGCCGCCATTCGCCGCGACGTGTCCGCACGCGGAATTCCCTTTGCACAGGTCGACGATGTTAGCAATCATCCCAGCGCTGGGATTGTCGGCACGATTCCGGACGGGCGGTTATGGGCGGGCAACGCGCGACTGGCCACTCAGATGGGAGCGGCAACTGATCATCCGGCGCTCACCAAACTGTCGGACGCTTCGCAGACGGTCATTTATCTAGGGCTAAACAACCGTGTGTTGGGGGCGGTCAGCGTGGCGGATCAGGTGCGCGCGACATCGCGACAGGCGATCACTGCCCTAAGACAAAGTGGCGTTGCAAAAATTGTGATGATGACCGGAGATCGCCGCGCCGTCGCGTTGCGGATCGGCGCGGAACTGGGTTTGCCCCCGGATGACATTCATGCCGATATGTTGCCGGAAGACAAAGTCCGCATGGTTGGAGAACTCGCCAGCCGAGGGAAAGTCGCATTCGTGGGCGACGGCGTTAATGACGCAGCGGCGCTTGCCCGAGCAGATGTCGGGATCGCCATGGGCGCGGCGGGATCAGACGTTGCGCTTCAGGCAGCCGATGTGGCTCTGCTATCCGAGGACATGCAGCAGTTGGCGATAGCGCACCGACTTGCACGACGAACAACGGCGATCATTCGCCAGAATCTGACCTTTGCGATCGGCGCGATGGTGGTGTTAGTGAGCAGCGGGCTGCTTTTCGCTCTTCCCATGCCGCTCGCGGTCGTTGGACACGAAGGCGGAACCGTGCTGGTCGTGCTAAATGGTTTGCGATTGCTCGTTTCCAGACCCGCACTGGCTCCGGCTCTTGTGAACGCAAAAGTCTAACGGCCCAGCGGTTCTAATAATGAGCATTCATGGAATGCTAACCTGAATCGGAGCAAGAGCCGGCCGACAGCAAGTCACTCATAGAAGCGTAAACCGCCCAAATCATCCGGCCAGCCGCAGGAACGCAGCACACGGCAGAGTGGTCGATCGCTCCGCCGATCGATCAAAAGAATAACCGGCAGTGAAGGATACTGCACATCACCTCCCCAACAATCGATAAGAGGCCTGGAACTCCATCCAATTTGAGCTCGGGTGCAGCTAACAGAACGGCTGAACTCATCAGATAAGAAGCACGCCCCCCGCATCGTCACCGCTTCGCCAGCCGGAGATCGCTTGCAGTCCCTCGCAGAGGCGCAAAGACACAGAGGCAGTATGCGGAGCAGAGAGCTACCTGATGGTTCTTTGCGCCTCTGTGCCTCCGTGAGAGCCCCTCCGGAGCCTGCCAATGGCCAGCACAGAAACGGCGACAGGCTGCCCTATGTCTTTTATGTGGTCCAAAAGAGCCGGCATGGGGCAGCAGCTCAAG
>CALELC010000419.1 GCA_937904535.1 uncultured Planctomycetaceae bacterium | reverse complement strand
AAACCTTCTCAAAGGCTGGATCGAACTGTGTTTTGCCCAGAGCCTGGCGGTAGATCATCGAGCGCTGTAGCTGGGCAGCGAGCGAGTCATATCCGGGATCGCGTTCAATGCGACTCCGCGCTGACAGCACCATCGCCCGAGTCAGATCGTCGGTTGTCATGCCATCAAAAGCTCCCCGGACCACTTCAGCCACGATCTCGCGGGTGTCGATTTCAGGAAGCTGGGCCTCGGGACAACGGTCAAGAAAACGCTGCAAGCGGTTCTCGTCCAACGGCACTCGAACATCCGGTTCAAGCTGAATGAAAACGCGATGTGCCGAAGCGTTTGGTTCTTCAAACGCGTCGAGAGGGGCAGCGACTCCGCGGATAGCGCGAATGCGAGCGTGTTCGGTACGGTAAAGGATGTAGCGGCGGGCCACCTGATAATGCTCGCGCTTCATCAGCCCGATTTCGACCCTATCTTGGATCTGCTCAACCGAAATCGGTGTCCGCCGTTCGAGAGCAAGAGCAACCTCTGCAACTTGGTCCGCGATCAACTGAATGTCATCAGCGATGGAGGCTGCCAGCGGTTGGTCCGCAGGCAAATTGAGTTCTGCGCGAAATGCTTTTTCGAGCGCTCGTTCGATTCGCGCTCGGTCAAACTCAATCTCACGGCCGTCGCGTTTGCGAACCATTCCGACGTGCGCATGGATTCCAGCAGACTGCATTTGAATCTTCCCGATTTGATTTGGAGATCGCGCCGGCCAGGCTCTCGGTGCTGTGCAATGTTTCACATGCACCCAAGGCCGCTACGATGTCAGGCAATCGCTCAGACGGGATTCCTAGCAACCGCGCGGCGGCATACGAAGGAGCATCCAGGCCGAGCCAATGAACAGTTAAAGACAACCCAAGCAGAAGCCAGGCTCTGCTTTGTCATCACGACGACCGCCCCAATCCGAGAGGGCAAACACATCGTCTATTTCGTGGTAGGTCTTCTGACTCATTGCCGTCGAACGTTCATGGCCTTCTCGTTCACAACGCGCGAACAATGGCTTTGAAAGAAGACGTCGACTTGCAAACCGAAGTTTGCGGCAATTCACAGCGGCTGGACCGTCCCGGCGTTTTACCGGAGTTCCCTGTTCATGGGCCGGGCAAGCAGCCCGGTCCCATCACCACGAACGCCCGCGATTGTATCGCGACCGACTTTGCTGTCAATGAAATCGCCAAGCGGGGGGCGAGGAGCGTCGCAACCGACGCCTCCGATCGGCGCGGCTGCAGACCACCTGCTGATGCCGATCAGCGAATCGGACCACGGCCACCGATCGCTACAACGTTACCTGGTCTAAACGGCAAAGTCTCAGTTGCTTGGGGCTTCAGATCCGCTATCGAGAGGACCTGCACTGATGCATCCCCCGGACTGGAAATCAAGGCGAAGCGGCCAGCGGCATCAGTGACCATTGCATGGTGTCCACCGTGTCCTTCTACGCGACTGGGACCAACCTCAATTCGTTTAAGCAGCCGTGCATCGGTAAAATCGCCGTCGCGGTTGGGATCAAGTTGAATCACACTGGCGACATTGGGGGCATCAACATCTTGCGGGTGATCATGAAACACCGTCACGATTGAGCCAAACGATCGAGTGTGAACCACAGCCGGCGCGCTGGCTCGCGATAAGGGATCGACATCTAACGCGACTCTGATGACTTCGACGTGGTCTCGGCGGGCATCGATCATGCCGAGGAAAGACTGTGGACCACGGCCCGCCAGAAACAACACGTAGCCGCGATGGTTGAGGAATGCCCCCGTGCGGTAAGCGTTGTCATCCTCACTGCCTAAATCGAGATGGTGCACGACGGTTTCGCTCGCGGCCTGTGCGGACGCAGCTACATCGATCCAATCAATGCCTGCGGCTGGGGCAAAGAAAACCTTACCGCCAGCAGACGTCGCCCCATGCAATCGACCGCTGTTGGCTTGGAACGAATAGGCGATTTCAGTGTTGCCGGTAGGTGCCACCCGGGTCGCATCGATCCGCCGGGCATTCGCCTCGTCACGGCTCATCCAAGTTGCAAATGCGAGATCGCCAGCGACGGCCAAGGTGATGTGACCATTGCCGCCCGTGTGAAATGCCGCCAATGACTGGATGGCAGCTTCGTCGGCATCTTGAGGAATCGCCGTCGGATCCAATCGAGTGAACCCTCCGATCCGATCATTCGCCAAGTAGAACACATTCTCATAACAGTAGAGGTGCGCAGGGTTTCCCTGAGCTGCATCCAGTTTCGTAGCGAGCACCTTTGGAGCAGAGTTGTAATACCAGTGGGAATGATCCTCATGGTCTTCCTCCGCGACACCGGAATCGATCAGCACCCAACCGCTCTGGAACTCACCATCTTCGTCATCGCGGACACCGACCAGCAACTTGCCATCTGCCGCAGCCATCTGCACCAGCGATTGACGCTGGGGATCGAGTTGCGGAAAGCCTTCAACGATTTGTGGCGTTGACAGGCGCGGCGGCGTAGTCGCCAGCAGATCGGCCCACAGCAGCGTCGCTGACTCGACGTCCTGGAAAAACACGCGGGTCACTGCCCGGCTGGAACCCGAGAGCGGATTCGCTTCAGCGGCCTTGGCACCGTGGGCGAGGCCCATGGCATTCCAGGCGATCAGAGTGAGGCAGAACCCCAGCGCTCGCAAGCGTGGGGCGGCGGTGTGCAGAGAAACAAGCCAGAGCATGAATAGCATCCTGAAGCAAAGGGTGGAACGGGAAAGCACGCGTCACCAGTGTGTCACACCCAAAATGCAATTGCAACCCAATTGCATTTGCATTTAAAATACATAGAACCATCGGGGGTCAAGCGACTCCTGAGCCACTCAGCCGCCCCGTCGCTTCACAAAGGCGTGCTTGCGGCCTACCCCTCGGCCAGATGCCGTCGGAACACCAGCAGACCATGTAACCAGGTTGCCCTACTCACCGCCCAAGGAATTCCCAATGCCTGTCCCAGACCTCTGCTTGTCTCCCTCTCTCCGACGTTCGCAACGCGGTGGTTTTACTTTGGTGGAACTGTTGGTCGTGATCGCGATCATCGGCGTCGTGGTCAGCTTGTTGCTGCCAGCGGTTCAAGCGGCGCGCGAAGCAGCTCGGCGGCTCCAATGCCAGAACCAGCTGAAGCAGTTGGTATTGGCGGTGCACCACTACGAGAGCGCCTATGGCCGGTTGCCTTACTACTCTCCTGAAGCGACGGGGTTGTCGCCGCAGGCCAGGCTGTTGCCGTTCATTGAACAGGCCAGCCTCGATCAAGCGATTGATTACCGGCAGCCGCTGATGTTCGGCAGCGGGCCCAACCTCACACTCAATCCGGCCTACGCAGCGATCACCGACATCGCTCTGCCGGTAATGCACTGCCCCTCGGAGAGCGGCGATCCGTACCTAATCGACCGCGATGTTCGCTGGGCCGGGGGGAACTATCTGGTCAATATCGGCTCGGGAACGGGACTCAATTACTGCCGCACACCGACGCACCAACCGGATGGTTTATTTTGGGGCGGTGCGCAGATGAAGTTTCGCGACATCACCGATGGCACCAGCCATACGGTCCTGATGGCGGAAGGTTTAGTCGGCGGTCGTGCTGCCGTGTCCTCGACGGTGCTTACCGATCCACGTCGACAGATGAAACGCGCCGGTGGAGGCGGCGGAGTCTGTACGCGGACGGCCGAGGAGCTGACAGCCACCGCACCGGCTGGGTACGCCGGAACACGCGCCGGAGCATGGCTGCGAGCAACCAGTTTTCATGTGACGATCAACGGATACTATCCGCCCAACAGCCCTCATCCTGACACGTCACACCATGGCGATGTCATCACCAGCAGCCGCAGCAATCATCCCGGCGGAATCCAATGTTCGCTCGCTGATGGGAGCGTCCGGTTTGTCAGCGAGACCGTGAATCTAGCGACCTGGCGAGCGCTCTTCACGCGCGCCGGGGGGGAAGTTCTCGGCGACTTCTAACCGCCATTTCAAAGAATCAACCAAGAGAAGCAAAATCTTATGAATGCGTTTTATTACCCACTGATGCTAGCCGCTGTCGCCAGCGGTTGTGGCACCGTGGCGGAGGTGCCGCCTGGAACTCCGGGGGTGGTTCGAGCGGCGGGCATTCCGTTGGCCGATGTGGAAGTTTATGTTTACCTGCTGAGCTCAGCGAGTGAGCCGCTCGGTTTAGGCATCACCGATGCCAATGGCCGCTTCGAACTGCGGTTGCTGGGTCTGCGAGGCCCGCTGAATCTTGAGCCAGGCGATTATCGCGTCACCCTCGCCTCCGCTGGTGAGCTTGAGCTGAACTGGCCCGCCGAGTTCAGTGATCCCCAACGAACGCCTCTGCGGATTTCGATATCCAGGGAGCGTCCCGTCATCGAGCTTGATGTCCCGCTGCCACGCGTGAGGTACTAGACGATTGTGACAGTCGTTTGTTGCCGCGAAGAACCCGTTGGAACGCTGTGGGGCCATCGGCCGATAGCCTCACGGCGTGTCAACTCAAGAGCAAACAGACGTGCTGGCTAGGGCAAGCCCGGCAACTCAACGATCGGACGAATCTCGGTTGTACCGCGCGTTGTGCCGGGAAGCTTGGCAGCGACCGCGATCGCTTCGTCCAGGTCGGCGACATCGATCAGAAAATAACCGGCGAGTTGCTCTTTCGTTTCCGCGAAGGGGCCATCGGCAACTGTGGTTTTGCCGTTTCGGACACGGACGCAGGTCGCTGTGGCAGCCGGATGCAGAGGAGCCGCGCCGCGGTACACCCCGCGGTTATTGAGCTCATGACAGAGCCGCACCGACTCGTCGCGAGCCACGGCAAGTTCATCGTCCGGCCAAGCATCTTCTGCGGAATGAATCAAAAGAATGTATTTCACAGCAGGCATCCTATTGCATCGAGTGAAGTCCAATCATGTTGCCCTCGGTGTCGCTCACCAAAGCGATAAAACCATACTGACCGATCGAGAACTTCGGCTTGCAGATTTTGCCACCGGCCGCTTCGACTCGCGATGCTTCGACGGCACAATCTTCACATGCGAAGTAGACCAGCGTGCCCATGCCACCAGACGGGCAACCGTCCATTCTGGCAAGCGCCCCGGACGCACCTTCCCCGTTCATGTGCATCGGAAAGGCCAGCATTTCGAGGTCCGGCATTGGCGATCCTAACGGCGTCAGTTCGATGGCCAGCACTGTCTCATAGAACTTCCGAGCACGCTGCATGTCTTGGACATAGATTTCAAACCAAACGACAGGATTGCGAATCATTGTGCCGCTCCGAGGTGAGACTGGATGGAGTAACAGTAAATCTGCAGTTGTTTCACGATTACGGGCGTAAGAACGCCTGAGCCCCCATCTGCCGGCGGATCAAATCTCGCCAGCTCCTTGGCTCTTGTGATGTTTTGTTAGGCTTTCAGGCGTCTGTGCTCGCAGTGGATTGACGGTCCACAGTGAGTTGACGGGTGTTGCCAAACGCCAGCCGAAACACTTCGGGGTTGCGGAGGCCCAGTGCGATCCAAGCGATGATCCCGACGAGAACGGGAAAGTAGAAGGGATCATTCACACGCACGTGCGTGGCTGTAGCTCCGCCTAAATAGGCAGCCAGCAGGATTGCCGCGACGAATGCGGTCTGAGGGATGAGAAACAAGATGGCGATCGCGGCCTCGATGATGCCGATCGTGAACATCGCTTCCTCGGTCCAGCCGAGTTTAGCGAACATCTCCGCCTTCCCCTCCCACTGCACGAACTTGGGAACGGCACTGGCGCCAATCAGAAACAGAGCCACCAGGACGCTCAGGCCCCAGCCGATCATTCGACGTTTGTTTGATTTGTTTTCCATGGTTTCTCCGCTTGCGTAGCCAATGTCGGTTTCCAGATAGTCGAACCGGAATCGCTCGATTCGACACCCGCTGCAGAAAAATGGACCGTGGCAACAGCGCGGCTCAGCGCTCAGTTCCCGACGTCGCCAGCCGCCAGAAACCCTCGCGATCTTCTCCACCTCCGCCTACTCGGCGGAATCACCGAGCAGATCTTCGCCGTAGCCTTCGGGAAACGGATTGTAATCGCTCGGCAGCTCGGGTTGCGGCCGCTGAGCGGACGGCGAACGGCGCTGCCGCTGCTTGTCGGCGGGCGGGCGTGAGCTGGGTGAGCGCGGGGAAGTGGGCTGAGCAGAGCGCTTTTCCGCCCTGCCCCGCCCCCTGCCCTGCCCCGTTCGCGGCAGCGACGGAGCCGAGGGCCTGGGCTGCTTCGGCGGAGCATCACCAACAGCCGGCTCGGCCGGCAGTGATCGCTCTGTTTCTGCCGCCTCTTGGGCGGCGAGC
>CALELC010000418.1 GCA_937904535.1 uncultured Planctomycetaceae bacterium | reverse complement strand
CCCGGTAGAGGGAATCAGCCGCAGGGAGCACCCGCTGAGCCGCAAAACCAGTGTACTTGATTTCCTCATGCTGCCACCGTTGCTTGCCTTCGCGGGCCAGAATTGCCGTGATCAGGCTGAGGAGTTTGCGCGAGTCAAAGCCCTGGCTGCCTGCTTGCCGGCTGCTTGCAAAATCAATCCTTAGCAATTCTTGAAACTCGGGCTCACTCCCGCTGCGCGCGGCGACGAGTTCGATGGCGGCGTGGACGGTGTCCGATTCGAGCTTGCCAATCGGCGCGATGTACTGGCGATAAAGTTCCAGCGAAACCTGATCGACTGGCCTCGGCGTACTCGTCAGCGGCGGCGATTGCCCAGTCAACAGGTTAGGGGTTGCCACCAAAACTAAAAATGTCAAGGAACCGACGAGGCTCGTTCGACCGTTCATCTCACCGCTCGCGTTTGCAACTGGAGATAGTAGGCTCCACAAAGCTCCAGTCTATCGCTGTGGACCCAACGGCAGCAAGACAACCCGGATCCGCCCCTTCCCTGCCCTGAGGTCGAGGTCCCGAGCGTCCTGATTCGCCCAACGAGCATCTGCATTGAACGGAGTGGCTAGCGGTGTTCGCTGCGCTCGACCGCCGGCTAATCGCTTGAATCCTTTCGGGATGGGACGTTAGCCCTAATGACTCATGGTATTCTGCTGAGAATGACAATTCATTAAGGAGTTTTTCCGGGCGCACGCCTGTCCTGGACCGCAGATCCCGAGTCGCTGGTGCTGTCGTTGACGGTAAAACGGAGCTGCTCCGAAACCTTTGGAATCGGCCGCTTATCCACGATCTGTCCACGGACAACCAGGGCCACGTTCTTGGGCTGGCTCGCTTCCGGGATGTTGATGTGAAACTTGTTCATCACGTTCGCGCTCAGGCGATGGTTGGCAAGACGAAACCGCAGCAGCCCGTCGCGAGTTTGCACCAACAGTTGGCAATCGGACTCGCTCAATTGATGGCGGTCATCCTGGTAAGTGAAGCCGTACGCTCCATGGAGCACCGGATAGATGTAGCTCTTCAGTTCGCCCTGCGGATCGTAGTACCCAACGAGCGTGGTGACAGGGACACGAAAGGAATCGGGCTTGCGTTTTGCGAGTTGAGAGTTCGCCTGCACCTCTTTCCAGCGCTTCCCATCTGACGTGAAGCTTTTATTGAAGCCGCGGGAAACTTGGATCGGCCGGCCATTGATGCCAAGAAAGCTATCGTAACCGGCGTTATGATCGATGGTCACAGTACGGCCGCGGTTGGCGGTGGAGGCGGCCGGAAGGTAGATGAACTTCGTCCAGTTGCCGTCTTGCATCGCAATTTTCACCAGCTCGTATTCGGCAAGCAGCGATGCCAGCTTCGCCTCGCTGAGATCATCCACTGGCGCGGTGAACGCATCCGAAGTACGAAGGGTGTGCTCGTACGGTTCCATTCTGCCTTTGGCAGCGTTCCACTGGCTGAAGCCGGTCGGCGAGTTGGCGTCGAATACTACCTTGCTCTCCAAAAAACGCTGTATGATCGCGGCCGTATTAGGTGTGTACAACGTGAACCGGTTAAAGCCCGAGAGAGGTGCGCCGCCTGCCATCGCGTCTAGGCCAAAGCTGCGACCCTCGAACGGACTTTGGCATTGTTCCTCGAGGCAGGTATCCAGGCCGCTGCGGATCGGCGAAAAGTTGGGGTTGAAGCGGTTCTTATCCGCGTCCCAGCCCCAGGTGGAGTTAATTTGGTCGGCGCTGCGATGCACCGATCCCTCAAATCCGCCGACGTAATGGCCTACGCCGTAATTGTGGCCGACTTCGTGGCTGAATTCATTTCCAATTGAGCTGTCGAGCGTTACGATGCCACCGCCGCCCGAACCGCCATGCACAACCACGCCATTCGAATATCTACCCTGGGCGTTGTGCGCCGTAAGTTGAGCCGCCAGATACGGATGGCTGTCTTCTCCTGTACCAGCAGAACTGTTGATTCCGTAGTTGGCATTGTCGATGCCATGAGAAATCAGTTCCTTCGCGATGTGCTGCCGCATCGTGCCGTTATGCCAATCCCCCTTACTGGGATCCACATCGGTCAAGAACGTCCCGTCCGGTAGCATCACCTCACGCAAGAACAGCGGCTCATACTGGCTCACGATCAGCCGGCTGGTCGGCACGGTTTGAAAGTACTCCCGATGCGCCTCGGGATCCTTAGCAAACTCGAATTGCCCACGCGGCGGCATCAGCATCCCGACATCAATCGTATGAAGGAGCAGTTCCGTCGGCGCACCGACTTCAAGATTGACCAACTCACCGCTCAAGCCGCCCTGCTCAAACCGCAATCGCAGCCCAGACGCGATCCACTCAGCCGGCAGCACTCCGCTCCAGGCATCGGCGGCATAGACGAGACCTTGGTTTTCCAGTTCGCCCGCATGCACCCACTGGCCCCGCACGCACTTGAACAGCAGGCTCTCATTGCGAGCGATTACGGCTGTGCGGCCGCTGTAGTGGATGGTCGATTTGTACCCAGCGTTTGAGCGGACGCGAAGCATTCTCCCGTCGAGTTCCGCGCCGCTGGGAAGATAGATATCACTGACCCACCTGCCGTCAGCGGTCTGAACCTCCACCAGCGGAGATTGCCGCAGTCGATCCGCTAAGAGTTTGTCTGCCGGGGCGCTTAAACGCTGCAGTTCGGGCATGCCATTGAGGATGTGGGCAGCCTCCTCGCTCGCGGCGAAATCGATTTCCTCATCCGGTAGGCCATCGAGGTAGTAGGCGGTCTTGGGGAGCTGCTCGGGCGGAGCAATGCGGAGCGAACCGAGCACCTTCCCTGCTCGATCACGAGCCGTCACCTGCACCGCCGCAGACCGATCGCCCTTGAGCAGTCGCACCAAGAGCAACGCCTTGCGATTGCCGATCAAGTGCGGTTG
This sequence comes from uncultured Planctomycetaceae bacterium, assembly GCA_937904535.1. Classification (GTDB taxonomy): domain Bacteria; phylum Planctomycetota; class Planctomycetia; order Pirellulales; family Pirellulaceae; genus UBA6163. The sequence continues at coordinate 8,602 of CALELC010000418.1, read as the reverse complement.
GTTGTCCCCCTCTTGAGGACGCGAGGGGATGATCTGGCTCTGCGCAAACTGGACCCGCGCGGCCAAAGATCCCTTCAGATCGTTCGCCGGAGCGGTGGTGTTGAAGACGAGTGACGTATCTGCCGGATAAGCAGCAACGCAGGGAACCCACATCAGGCTGGCCGCCACCACGCCGGCAAGTCGCTTGGTAAACTTGCTCGTCTTACACGCCCTGGGACAGACGTCCGCTAAAGGCTGCCCGGCTGGGGTAATACTCTTCCTCAGTGTCGTGGTATCCACGCTACGCGCCTTTCTGGCCTGAATGACCGTCACGAATCCGATGTGCTGCGAGTCGATATCGCCGATTCGAGCTTCACCGTCTAAGTGATCCGGTGTTAACAGGATTTCACAAATCGCGTGTTTGGACGGGTTGAAGGTGGCATCCTTGCGGCCGGCGTTGCACCGGGACCAGTTCAACTGCCAGGAGGGTGGTCACACCCGACTTCGACAGCGTGGCACAAGCGACCGCCAACACGGCGATTGAACTCGGAACCGCCTTGGTTCTCTGCAGGCTACCCACTCTGCCCAGTGGGAACGAATTGAAGTTGTGTTGCGTGCTACGGCTTCGGAGCGTATCGGCTCATGTTCTTTGAGGCGATGTCGCACGTCGCGGCAAACTGACCCGACAAGGGCCCTATCCAGTCCTGCACCAGCTTGGTGATGGCTTCACCCGCCTTCTCAGGCGTGCCGGCGTTGAAAGGCGGAGTTGGGTCGTACTCCAATGCTAACTGAGTCATCTTCGCGATGTCCTCGCCCAGCAACTTGGCCAGCAGCACCAGCGCGAAGTCGATGCCAGCGGTCACGCCGCCTCCCGTCACCCGGTTCCGGTCCGTGACCACTCGGCCCTGCTCAGGAATCGCTCCGAATAGCGCTACCGCCGGGTGCAATGCCCAGTGGCAGGATGCTTTGTAACCCTGCAGCAATCCAGCCGCGCCGAGCACCAGTGAGCCCGAGCAGACACTCGTGACGTACTGCGCTCGGCGGCCACGATCAGCCAGGAAGGTTAGAACTTCCGGATCCTTCATCACAGCAATTTGCCCGGGGCCGCCTCCCACAAAAATCGCATCGAGCTCCGGCGCGCAGTCCGCGAACGTGCCCGTCGGCTTGATCACGACTCCGGTGTCCGACTCGAGCAGGTTGTCATTCTTCCACACCAGGTGCACGTTGCAGGAAGTGGAAAGCACTGTCTGTGGCCCGAGCATATCTAGGAGAGTTAACCCAGGATAGACGAGCATGCCGATCTCAGGCTTGCGTCCGCTATGCATGGAGGGAAACTTATCTGCCGACAACTGCACACCTGTGTCGGCGGCAGCCGGCGACGCGGAGCAAGCGATACCAGCGAATGTTAGTCCAGCCACCGAAGCACCAAAGTCACGCCGTTTCATTAAAAGTACCTCATCGAGTTATAAGGAGCACCAACTCGCGGAAGCGACTCTTTCAACTTGGAGTCGCTTCCGGTCACCGTTCACATAGCGTCAAACTAGTTGACGCCGTGATTGGCTGAAATGACAATGATCCGACAGATTCGGCCATTCTCATTTCGCTCAAGATAGGGCAGCTGCGTGGTACGTAAGCATGGCGAACGCGCGTCGAGCCAATCACGCCGCGTGGTGTTTCTGGCATTTGCGGACTTCGTGCTGCTCGATCTCACCGGCCCGTGGGAAGCGTTCGTGCTGGCGAATGCGTTGAGCGGGCAGACGACGTCGCCTTATCGATTGGAACTGGTGAGCGGCGATGACACGGCCGAGATTCGGTCCTGCGGCGGCATCTCCCTGGCGAGCCATCGAGCGGCGAAGCATTGTCGAGGAGCGATCGATACGTTGATCGTTCCCGCCAACGGCCTGAGCGGACAAACGCAGCCTTCCCAACGGTCCTTGCAGGTCCTCCGGCGATTGGCAGGGCAATCGCGACGCGTCGTGTCGATCTGCGGCGGTGCAATGCTTTTGGCAGCGGCAGGATTGCTTGACGGCAAAAGGGCAACGACCCATTGGCTGGTAACCGGTGAGCTTGCCGCTCGATTCCCCAAAGTCATGGTTCAACCCGATTCGATCTTCGTGAAGGATGGAGCCGTCTACACGTCCGCAGGCGTGACGGCCGGGATCGACTTGGCACTGGCACTGGTCGAGGAGGACCTGGGGCGAACGACGGCGCTCGCTTGCGCTCAGCACCTGGTGATGTTCATGCGTCGTCCTGGTGGGCAATCGCAATTCAGCGTGACGCTCGAATCTCAGCGAACAGAACGCAATGCGATCAACGAGCTCATTGGCTGGGCGACCGACAATCCCTCGACTAACCTCTCGGTGGAGGCGATGGCGGAGCGAACTCACATGAGCCTCCGCAACTTTTCGCGCGTGTTCCGACGTGAAGTCGGCCAGACGCCGGCGGCGTTTGTGGAGAAAATGCGAGTCGAAGCGGCGCGGCGTCAACTGGAAGAAACCGACAGCTCGCTCGACGCCATTGCCATCCGTTGCGGTTTTGGCAGCGCCGATTCAATGCGGCGCTCGTTCAACCGGGTCGTGAAAGTCAGTCCGAGTGACTATCGCCATCGATTCTGCTGCCGATGACGGATAGCCGCCGCACCCAACATCGTGTCATTGACTCAGAAGCTCAAAGTTTCGGCGTTTGCAGCGACTGGACGGCCTTGCGGAGGGCTTGCTCCCATTGAGTTCGGATTTCGACGAGGGTTTCGTCGTTGGCATCGAGCCGCGTTTGGCGGAGCAAGTCGAAGTCGTTGTTGGCGTACACCGCCAGATCAATCGGTGGTCCCACAGCCATGTTGGAACGCATGGTGGAATCGAGCGAGATGAGTGCGTATTTGACCGCTTCCTCGAGGCTGGTTTCTTGGTAACGCACACCGCGATCCAGAATCGGTCGGCCGTACTTACTCTCGCCGATCTGCAGAAACGGCGACTCGGGGGTCGCACGCAGCGGATTCCCCTGGGGATAAATCACATACAACTCCGGCGATCCACCTTGAATCTGCCCACCGACGATGAGTGTGACCTGATAGGCAATGCCATCGCGTTCCAACGAAGGCCGATCGATTTCCATCACCTCACGCATCTTTTCACCGACGCAGCGCACCGCCTCGTAGAAACTCGTGGCGGCAGCTAATCCGCCACCACGATCATATTCCGTTTGCAGCAGCGTGATCAGCGACTGCGTGATCGACAAATTGCCTGCCGAGAGAATCACGAAGACGCGTTCTCCGGGGGTGGCCAAGGTGTACATCTTGCGGCACAGGTCGACCTGATCCAGTCCCGCGTTGGTGCGTGAGTCGGCGGCAAATACCAAACCTTGAGCGGTCTTGATGGCGAGGCAATAGGTCATGCGGGTAGTTTGTCAAACGATGAAGGGTTGAAAGGGAACGACAGTGCACCGGCATAGCCTTTGCTTTGGTCGTACGCCATCGATCGCCGATCGTCCAGGCGAGGCCACGAAAACGGACCGAATTGTAGGCTGCTTAAGGAGTTCGGGAAAGTTGACTCCGAAGAGTGACACCTGGCTTCCCGGTGATTTTCCTCAGTGCTGCTCAATTCCAGGGCACGGTTAGCTCAACTTGCGGGCATGATGAATACTGCGAATATTGCGCCATCTCTAAACTCAACTGCCGCCGGCAGCAAACTGCTCCGCGAATACGCCGTGACCGAAGCGTTCGACGAAATGCTCGATCGCGATCTGCAGCCGCGGCCGCACTACGAGCAACTCTATCGCCGCTTGCTCACCATGCCGGTCGAAGAGTTTCGCCGCCGCAAGACCATGACAGATCTGTTCATGCGGCAGGACGGTGTCGGCTTCACGGTTTATCAGAACGATGAAGGGATCGAGCGCATCTGGCCGATGGATCCCGTCCCTCGGATCATTCCGGCGAGCGAATGGGCACACATCGAAGCAGGCCTGGTGCAACGGATCACCGCACTGAACCTGTTCCTCAAGGACATTTACCACGAGCAGTACATCCTCCGCGACCGCGTGATCGATCCCACCCTCATCTACAGCGGAACGCACTTCCGTCGCGAGCTTCGCGGAGCAGAGGTGCCGCGGGGGATTTACATCCATGTCTGTGGAAGCGATTTGATTCGCGATGCGGAAGGACGCTATCTGGTACTCGAAGACAACTGCCGCACTCCCAGTGGCGTGAGCTACATGCTGCAGAATCGGCAAGTGCTCAAGCGGGTGGCGCCGCAGTTTTTTCATCAGTACGACGTGCGCCCCACGGAGGATTATCCGGCGGCGCTGCTGGATGTGCTTCGCCACATTGCTCCGCCGACGGCCGATAACCCAACCGTGGTGGTGCTTTCCCCAGGCATTTTCAATTCTGCCTATTTCGAGCACAGTTTTCTCGCGCAGCGGATGGGGGTTGAGCTGGTGGAAGGGCGCGACCTGGTGATGGACCAGAACCGCGTGTTCATGCGAACCACCCGCGGCCTCAAACGCGTTGATGTGATTTATCGCCGCATCGACGATGACTTCCTTGATCCGCTGGTGTTCCGCAGCGACAGCATGTTGGGTGTACCCGGACTGGTGAACGCTTATCGTGCCGGCCATGTGTCACTGGCCAACAGCATCGGAACCGGCATTGCCGACGACAAAGGAATTTACCCCTTTGTTCCCGACATCATTCGCTACTATCTGCAGCAAGATGCGATTTTGCCGAATGTCGAGACTTATCTGCCACAAGTCCCCAGCCATCTCAGCCACGTGCTGGAGAATCTCGACAAGCTCGTGGTGAAAACGGTGAACGAGTCCGGCGGCTACGGCATGCTGATCGGTCCCGCGTCCACGGCGGAGCAGCGGGAGAAGTTTGCTCGCGAAATGAAGGCCCGTCCGCGCGATTTCATCGCCCAGCCGACGATTCAGTTGTCGACGCATCCCACGTTCGTCGACGGTCACTTGGAAGGCCGGCATGTCGACCTCCGCCCATTTGTACTGTGCGGTGAGAAAATCACAGTCACGCCCGGGGCGCTCACGCGGGTTGCGCTTCCCAAAGGCAGCCTCGTGGTGAACAGCTCTCAAGGTGGCGGCAGCAAAGACACATGGGTGCTGGCGAGCGACTAATGAGAGACGTGTTCTCCTAGTCAATTCGCAATCGTCAAGCTGCGATTGTTGGAATCACTTACCGCTATTGTAACTTTCGGGTTTTCAGCATGCTTAGTCGCGTGGCCGACGCTTTATTCTGGATGAGCCGTTACCTCGAACGTGCCGAGCAAGCGGCTCGACTGCTCGATGTCGCGTCGCAGCTCGATTTGGATTTGCACGGCGTCGTCGCCTCGTCACACGATCTGCACTGGCGGGCCGTTGCCGATGTCATGCAGTGCGCGCCTCCGGCGGATGGAGGCTCACCAGGCGTCTGGCTCCCTGCGACGCTCACCTTTGATGCTGACAATCCGTGTAGCATTCTGTCCTGTGTAAAGCGGGCGAGAAACAACGCGCGCAGCATTCGAGGTTCAATTTCCTCGGACATGTGGCGCGAGTTGAACAAGCTCTACTGGCTGCTCAACGATCCTGATTTTCGCGTTCGCATTCAAGACTCTCCCCACGATCTGTATTCAGCCGTTGAGCTCAGCGCGCAGATTTTCCAAGGCGTGTGCGATGCCACGGTTGCTCGCGATGAAGGCTGGCACTTCATCCAGCTCGGCAAGTATCTCGAACGGGCTGATAAGACCTTACGGATTCTGGAAGTGAAGGGCCGGCAACTCCTCGGGCGCAATCCCCTTGAGCCATCCGTAACGAATCTCCACTGGGGCAGTGTGCTCAAGAGTTGCCTAGCGTTTCAGGCCTATCAGCGGATCTACATCAACCGTGTGGAACCGGAACGGGTGGTGGCGCTGTTGCTGCTCAGCCCCGACTTCCCGCACTCGGTGTGCTTCTGTCTCCAGCAAGCTTCGGAAGCGCTGCGTGCGGTGGGAAATCCGAGTGAGCAGCCACCCAAAGCGTGGCGGCTACTGGGCCGGTCGGTCAGCGAATTGATCTTTGCTGACCCCGAACACATCGAGTTAAACACGACCATGCCGCTGATCGGTGCAGCGCTCGACCGGTGCAGCCAAGCCAGCAGCGCCGTGCAAGAACAATATTTTTTGATGTAGTGCACCTGCAAGGGATGTCATGATTCTCGAAATCCAGCATGAAACGAGCCTGGAATACACAATGCCTGTGTCCGAATGGATCACGGAGGTCCGTATGGAGCCCGTGAGCTGCCAGACACAAAGCTGCCATTCGTTTCATTTGCTTGTCAGTCAGCCAGTGTCGCCATTTCGGTACCTCGATGGCTTCGGCAATCGGGTGCACCATTTCAATATTCTCGCGACGCATCAGGAGGTGCGTATCCTGGCCGCGAGCATCGTCGAGACCAATCCGCAGGGCATTGACGTCATGTCGAGCCAGGCCACGTTTCCGATCGATCTGGAGGGCGGCGGATTGGAAGTGCTCGACTTCCTAGGTTTTCGTGATCCCGTCAGTAGGACGCCGTTGCTTGAGCCGCTGCGCCAAGCATTGGCGCCGCGTCCGGGACAGCGGCTTGGGCCCTGGCTGTACACCGTGGGAGAATACATCCGCTCCAATTTTGAATACGCTCCGTCGTTTACAAACAGTTCGTCACCGATCGATCACATTCTTACCCACGGGAAAGGAGTCTGTCAGGATTTTGCTCATCTGATGATCGCTTTGCTCCGTTCCTATGGAGTACCAGCAAGATATGTCAGCGGCTACATCCATCGACCGAACAAGGAATCGCAAAGCCACGCCTGGTGCGAGGCCTGGATTCCCGACCTCGGTTGGGTCGGATTCGATCCTACCAACGGCTGCCCGGCGAGTGAAAGCTTCGTGATGGTGGCCACCGGCCGCGACTTTACTGACGTGCCGCCGAACAAGGGTATCTTTCGCGGGCAGGGCCAGGAAACGATTTCGGTGCGCGTGGCCACCCGGCAACTCGACCGTTTGCCTTCATTGTCATGGTTTGAACGCCTGCCCCCGCTCGATATTCCGCTGGAGAAGATCAGCACCTTCCGCAACAAAGCGGCTGCCGACGAACAAGTGGAACAACAACAGCAACAGTAGCGACCGCGAACGTTGCACGCTGCAAGGGTGCTGCGTCGGTTGTGAATGACGTGTCCCTGGTTCACTGTCTGGGGGCATCGGGGCCGCGTCCGGACTTCGTCCTTGCCGAGTACATTCAGGTGATTTTCTTGCCAGAATTGGCCGCTTACAATGGATTGCGCCCGCACATTGGGAGACGAAATTTACAGGCGATAACGACATCAAGGTCAACGAATCCCACCATTCGATGATTTGCGGAGATGCCTTTATGCCAGACAGAAGGTCCATTCTCGTTCTCGGTGCAGGCGAGTTGGGCATGTCCATTCTTCGGAGTTTGTCCAGACGCTGCAGCGAGCGGTTGCGTGCGGACCTGACGGTTCTCCTCCGGCCCTCGACCATGGCAAGCGATGATCCTACCAAACAACGGGACATCGCCGAACTTCGATCGCTCGGTGTGAAATTTCTCGCCGGTGATCTCGTGGAGCAATCCCCGGACGAATTAGCTAACCGGTTCAGCGGCTTCGATACCGTCATTGGCTGCACCGGCTTCGTCACGGGGCGCCATATCTTACTGAAGCAAGCTCAAGCTGTGCTCAAGGCGGGCACTAAACGCTTCTTCCCTTGGCAGTTTGGCGTCGATTACGACATCATTGGCAGAGGGAGTGCTCAGGATCTATTTGACGAGCAACTTGATGTGCGTGACTTGTTGCGTTCGCAAGACCGCATGGAATGGGTGGTCGTTTCAACAGGCATGTTCACCAGCTTCCTGTTCGAACCATCGTTTGGCGTAGTCGACCTTGCGAATCACACCGTGCATGCTCTGGGCAGTTGGGATACGGCGGTTACGGTGACGACACCGGAAGATATCGGCGAGCTGACGGCGGAGATTGTCTTCGCGGAACCACGAATTGTTAATCGCATCGTCTACACGGCGGGCGATACGATCACCTACCGTCGACTAGCGGACATTGTCGATTCCGTACTGAACTGGCAGGTTCAGCGTGTGGAATGGAATGTTCCTTTGCTGAAAAAACAACTGGCAGAAGATCCCGAGAACCCATTTAAAAAGTACCGGGTGGTGTTTGCGGAGGGCCGAGGAGTTTCGTGGGAGATGGGACAAACATTCAATGCTCAACACGGAATTAAAGTCAAGGATGTCGAACAGTGGGTCAGTGAGAATCTTTTAGACTACAAGAGTCGCTGATCTCGCACGCCTGCGAGCAAAGATGGTTTGCCAAAATTAAGGCACTGGCGCATTGGGCCGAAAGTTCGCTAACAAAAGCGGTCGTCCCGAATAGATTTGCGACGGGCCGTTCTCGGTCAAATGTCGCGGCGACAGAACATCGATGGAAAATTTCTGCAGCCGCGTTCACGCGATGCCACTGAGCACTGCATTGGTCACGCCACAGCCGGTGTTGATCCCCGTCGTCATCCTCACATCGATCCTGCTTCTCGCGTTACTGGGCGGCGTCGGCGCCCATGCCGGCGGAGCGCCGGTCATGAAGGCCGCCATCCGCGTCACCTTCTG
>CALELC010000417.1 GCA_937904535.1 uncultured Planctomycetaceae bacterium | reverse complement strand
TCCATTTTGGGCATGCGGCTCCGCCGGTGGGCCGCTGGCGAGATGTCGGCCCCTGCTCGAGTTCACGAGGGCTACGAGCATCTGCTATGCGACCCGGCGTTGCGTCTGGTTGCAGTCCCCATCAGGCTGCGTTAGGCTTCCAGTCCTTTCGGGGTAAACGCATCCCCGGCCGACGCTCGTTCGTCATAGCTAACCTTGCATCACCTGAGGCCCACAATGGGAAGTCAGATGGTTTCACCCATCGTCCGCCAAATCCTACGGCGCGTGCCTCAGTGGCTGACCTGTGCTGTCGCACTGCTGGCGATCAATGGAGCCTCCGCTGCGATCGCTCAGGAGGGAATGTCACCCGAGCAGTTCGCAATGCTGCAGAAGTACGCTTCGATCCAGTGGGAATCGGGACCATACACCGGTCAGATTGGCAATCATGCAGAGATCAAACTGCCGGCCGGATTCGCGTTCACCGGTGCTCAAGGGGCGCAGGATCTACTTGAGGTTTATGGCAATCCACGCGACACCAGCATTTTGGCAGCGATCGTGCCCGAGGACGAAAACGCCGACTGGACGCTCGTATTTCAGTTTGACGATATCGGCTATGTCGATGATTCCGACCGCGACGCGCTCGATGCCGAAGCTTTGATCAGCGCCTTCCGCGAAGGCATTCCCGCGAGCAACCGTGAACGCCGCGCGATGGGATTAGAAGAACTTCAGGGAATGGCGTGGCAGGTGCCACCGTTCTATGACCCGCAAACCAACAACTTGACTTGGGGCCTGAAGCTCGATTTTCCCAGCGGCTCGGCGATCAACTATGACATCCGTATCCTTGGACGCCGCGGCGTGATGCAGGCGACTTTGCTGGGTGACCCGGAGACGTATGCCGCGGCCTTACCGCAAGTCAAAACGCTGCTGGCCAACTATGCCTATCTCAGCGGCAACAAGTACGCTGAATGGTCTCAGGGCGATAAGGTTGCCGGGGTTGGCCTGGCAGGCTTGGTTGCCGGTGGCGGTGCGGTGGTCGCAGCCAAAACCGGTCTCTTGGCAAAACTCGGCTTGATCTTCGCCAAGGGCGGTAAGGCGATCATCATCGGTGTGATCGTGCTGTTTGCCACGGTCGGCTCGTTCCTCAAACGGTTGATCTTCGGAGAGTCGGCGACATCCTCCTAATTTTGTGCTGAGCAACTGATGCCAACGCTGACCGACGTTGAATGGATCTTTGTCGTCCTCGCGGCGCTCTACCTTGGCGAGTCGCTGGTGTGGGTGCGGCCCGGCGTCGTTGCGTTTGTTTCGCGTTGGGGAGCGATTGGTTCGTCGCGTCGGTGCCGCAGGTTAACCGGTAACGAGCAGGGGGACCTGGTCCTTGCCGGACTGCTGCCGTTCGATGTGACGGTGCTGAGCGAGCCGCTGCCGTTGTCGATGGGTAGACAGGGGGTGGTGGCGTTTGTCGCTGCCGCTCCGCTGCAGCGCGATCGCCGGCCGCAGAGCGGTGAGTACTTTGCCTGGGACGAACTTCGAAAAGCAACCGCTAAAGGGCGGAATGTCAACGTCGGGGACCGGTGGTTGTGTACCAACCGCACCGAGCGGATCGCAGCACACCTCGCAGCCAAGTTGCGTGAATTGGCAGACTGTCAGCCCGACGATCGCACTCAGCGGATTGAGGCGTGGCGAGCCGAGCAATTTGATTCTGCTCGCGTCCGCAAACGCATCCGCACCTGGGAAGAAGCGACGGTAGCGGTCCGCATCGGCGCCACGCTTTTGTCGTGTTGGCTTGGGCTGGGTGTGATGTTGTATTTGGGTTGGTTGCCGCTGGCGCCTGACGGATGGATCGTAGCGATCTACTTGGCGATCTTCTTTGTCCTGTGGTGGGCGACGGCGCTCGCCGCATTGCTCGGCCACCGTTATCTGTACCCGCGCGATCGCCTGGGACGTCTGAAGCAGGTCCTGTACTCGCTGCTTTCGCCAGCGGTGCCGCTGCGGCTCGCCGATGCACTCGGTCGCGAACTACTGGAGTTCGAGCATCCTCTGGCCGTGTCGGCAGCACTCGACTCACCCGAGCAATTTCGCAGCGTCGCTCAGCGAGTGATCCGCGATGCGATCTATCCTCAAATGCCGGAGGAACCGGTCGAGCTGACCGAAGCTGCTCATCAGGTGATGCACGAAAGTCGGCAGGCCGATCTGCAACATCTCCAGCGTCTGCTTGCTGTGCGCGAAGTGAGCTTCGATCCACTGCTCGCTCCGCCAACGACTGAGCAATCTGAGGCGCAGAGCTACTGCCCGCGGTGCCATAGCGATTTTTTGCTTCCCCTGTCGCACTGCGATGCCTGCGGCAGCCGCCCAACGGTTGCTTATTCAAGCCACGCTTAATCGGATTGGCTGTTGACGGTGTTCAACCATCAGGTAACGCCTTGCCGACAGCCAACCTGCTCACCCCCTAAGCTGCGTGTCGTTAAGCTCTCGGTGCTGATCGTCGGGGTTGGGCGGCAGGTTGGAGTGGGGCGACATACTGCTGCGGCACGGGAGCGAATCGCTGAAACGCTCACTCCAGCTGAGTGACCGTGGAATCGAGGATGCTAACAGATCGCCTATCAGGCGGCCTCGTCGATCAAAAGAAAGCATCAACAGCGGCGATTGCAACCATCAGTACACCGAGGATGAGCTTGCCGGCGGTCCCAAGCAGTCTCCCAATGACGGCTCCTCTGCCGATGTCGAGTCCCTCTTGCCAAGTTCGCCCTTTCCAAATTTCACCGATCCAGGCACCGGCGAAAGCGCCCACGGCCCCGCCTGCCAACGCGCCGATGACGGGCCCGATCAGCGGAACCGGTAAGCTGACGAACGCCCCACCGAAACTACCCGCGATGGTGCCGAAGATCGCGAGTACCATTCCTCTCCGGCTGCCCCCTCGCTGGCCAGCAACTGCCGCTCCCGCCAAGAACTCTACCAGTTCTCCTAGGATGGCAATCCCGGCCAGAATTCCGACTGTGATCCAGCCAATTCCAGGACCAGGTACTTTGGGAAAGGCCCAAGCGAACAGTGCTGTAAACGCCAGAATGAGCCAGTTACCGGGAAGCGATAACGCGTTGGATAACCAGGCCGTGAGATTTGCTAGAACGAGCAATAGCCCCCAGATGTAGTACACGCCGATTTCCCTTCGAACTTGATATTTAACCCTCGACGGGGACTGCCCAATCGTACCAAACCGATAGCCTGCCAGCAGCGCATCTGTTCAGGTCCGTATTTCGTGAGTGCCTTAGGGCGACTGAGGATGAAGATTCCCCCTCGCGGTGAGGCTGACACGAATACCGCAGCAGCCAGCGAAGGCGACTCCATCGCCTTCAATGATGTAAGGATGAAACACTAATGCATCCAGATGAGGGTCTGGTTGATGATAGCATTTATAAATCTGCGTGGGATCGTGACCCAAGTTGATAAGAATTGAAAGGCTGGTGGGCCGCAAGGGGGGGGCGGGGGCTGCTGCCTGTGGCTCCGTTGTGGTCGGAACAGACCTCCGA
>CALELC010000416.1 GCA_937904535.1 uncultured Planctomycetaceae bacterium | reverse complement strand
TGCCGCGGCCTCCACCGACCGGTGCCTGCGCCGCCGCCAGCGGCCGCCCCAGTGGCAGCGAGGCGAGCCCACAACTGGAAGCCACCAGAAAACGTCGTCTCGAAACAGGCCCCGACCCGGAACGTGTCAGTCGATTCATCTGTTTTGCCTCCCCAGCGATCTCTGGCCTAGCTTGATCGACCCAAGTCAATCGCCACCAGCCAGGGTAACCGACGCTCGATAGCCGCTCATTCTACTTTGCCGCCTCAGCCGTCCTGCGCTCATTTATTTCCGTTAGAATGGGTCACTGTACTACCGAGCCCCAATCTGTGTCAATAAAATACCATTTATCGCCTCATCGGGAACAAGGAGCTCACGCAGCATGCCGGTTGATGAACCCTCCGTCAGAGAACTCTTCGATCTCCGCGGAAAGGTGGCCCTAGTGACTGGTGGGACCGGATACCTTGGCGCAGCCATGGCTCGAGCGTTGGCAGAAGCGGGGGCGCAGGTGGTGATCTCCAGCCGGCAGCAGTTGCTCGCCTCGCAGGCCGCGGCGGAGTTGCCGCCGGTGGACGCGGGCGCTCACCTGGGCATTCAGCTCGACCATATGGATGAAGCGTCTCTGGAGGCAGGCTTCGCCGCAGCGGTCGATCAACTCGGGCAGATCGACGTGCTGGTCAATAACGGGCATGAGCCGCTGGGGAACGACTGGTCGACGGTCACCGGCGAACAGTTCACCCGCCAGTTGGCCAATGCGACCGGCTACTTCTTACTGGCCAGGCTGCTGCGCAATCACGTGGTCCAGCGGCAGGCCAGCGGCAGCGTGATTTTTGTTGGCTCCATGTATGGCATCGTCGGTTCCTATCCCGACGCATACGCGGGGATCTGTGCAGCCAGCCCGGTCGCCTATCAAGCCCTCAAGGCCAGCGTCGTGCAAATGACGCGGCATTTGGCTGTCTATTGGGCCGACGATCAAGTGCGGGTCAATTGCCTCAGCCCCGGACCGTTTCCGCAGCCCCAGGCTCCAGCGGAGTTGGTCAAACGGCTGAAGCAGAAAAGCCCGATGCGACGCATGGGCAAGCCCCACGAACTCAAGGGAGCGGTGGTGTTCCTCGCGTCTGAGGCAAGCAGCTACCTCACCGGACACAATCTGCTGATCGATGGCGGCTGGTCAGCATGGTGAAGACGATTGATGCCGCACGGCGGCAGGACCTCATGGAGAAAATGAATGCCGGGCTCCAGACTCACCCTACCCACTGCTGTCGTTTCACGCTGCTTGATCACCTTGATCGCTGCCGGCCTTTGGCTCGCGTCATCGCGCAGCATCGCACTGGCCGATTCTCCAGAGCCGCAACTGGATAACCAGCAGCGCCAGCAGCTCGTAGAAATCATGCAAGACACGCTCCAGCAGTCCGAGGGCTGGGTGCGGATTCATGCCGCCGAAGCGCTGCTCTGGCACGGATACACCGAGGACGTGGCCACCGCTTTTCCCGAGGAGACCGCGGTAAACGAACCGGGATACCGAATCGGGGTGTGGCGCGTGCAGGCACAATTGGCCGACAATCCGGTGCAGCGACAGCAGATCGTCGAGCGGATTCGACAGGCCCTGCGCGATCCCGCGGGGCCTGATCGCGTGCACGCAGCCGAATCGCTCGCCAAGCTCGGCGAGACCCTGCAGCCAGAGGACCGCAAAGCAGCCGAGCAATTGGCCGAGTCACCTGAGCCAGCGGTCGCGGCGTTTGCTCGGTGGCTGCTGGCCGAGGCGGGTGATTCAGCGGCTCGCAGCAAGCTGGTGGAACTGCTGCAGGCCGAAGATCCGATCGCCCGCCTGCGGGCCGCCTTTGCCTTGCGCGCCCTCCATCCACCGCTCGATCGCACCGAGCGCCGAGCCGTTTTGCAGGCAACTGCGGCGGAGCCTGATGATTCGCCAGCCAAGGTGTATTTGCTGGGGACTGCATGGGCAGTCGCTCCCCAGCAAGCCGACGAAGGCTCCGCTGGCCTGGCGCAGCAAGCGTTGCGAGCAGCCTTGCACGAGCGGATGGCAGTCGGCTCCGCCAGTGAACAGTATGCCGCGATCATGGCGCTCGCTGCCCACGGAACGACGGCAGACATCGCGCCGCTACAAAACGCAATCCACGATAGCGATGCGGATGTTCGCTCGGCTGCCGCCTACTCATTGCTGCGGATTGATCGGCGCCAGCCAAACCAAATGGTCCCATTCGATTGGGCCGTGATCGCCTCGTACATGCTGGCGATGGTACTGATCGGTTGGTATTTCTCACGGCAAGTCAGCACAGCCGACGACTACCTGCTTGGCGGGCGGAAGATGAAACCGTGGGCCGTTGGCTTGTCGCTATTCGCAACTCTGCTGAGCACGATCAGCTATCTCTCCTGGCCTGGCGAGATCGTGATGCACGGTCCGATGTTCCTCTGCGGCCTGCTCGCCTATCCGTTTATCGCCGGCGTCGTCGGTTGGTGGTTGATCCCTTATTTCATGAAGCTCAACGTGACCAGCGCCTATGAGATTTTAGAACTCCGGCTAGGGCTAAGTGTACGGCTGCTAGGATCGATCTTTTTCTTATCGTTGCGACTGCTCTGGATGGCCGTCATTATTTACGCCACGATCAGCAAGGTGCTGGTGCCGCTGATGGGGCTCGAGCAATCCGCAACACCTTGGCTCTGCGCGCTTTTGGGCGTGGTGACCGTTTTGTACACCTCGCTCGGCGGGCTCCGCGCTGTCGTGTTTACCGATGTGATTCAGACGGCGATCTTGTTCGGTGGAGCGATCCTAGCGATGTTAGTGATCACGAAGGAAATGGGCGGGTTCACCGCCTGGTGGCCGACTCAGTGGGCGCCGAATTGGCAGCAGCCGACGCTGGGTTATGACCCCAGTGTGCGGGTAACCCTGGTCGGTGCTTTTATTTCCACCTTCACCTGGTTCGTTTGCACTTCGGGTTCGGACCAGATGGCCATTCAACGTTACCTCGCCACGCGCGACATCCGCGCAGCGCGGCGGATGTTTAACATTTCGCTTCTCACCAGCGGTGCGGTACAGCTGTTTCTGGCGTTGCTCGGCCTGGCGCTGCTGGCTTACTTTCGTGACCATCGTTATATGCTGGCCGACGGGCAAACGATTGCTTCGCATGCCGATCAACTCTTTCCACAGTTCATCGTCACCGGCCTGCCGGCCGGAATCAGTGGCTTGGTCGTGGCCGGATTGCTGGCGGCAGCCATGTCTAGCCTATCCTCCGGCTTAAACTCCTCCTGCTCGGTGGTTGCGGTCGACTTCAGCGACCGCTTTCGCAACTCACCAACCGACGGGAAGAACCAAGTCCGCCAAGCTCGCTTTATATCGGCTGCGATCGGCGCCATCGTGGTGCTCATGAGCACCTACGTTGGTGTCGTGCAGGGCAATATGCTTGAGATTGCACATAAGGTTGTCAATCTCTTGGTCGCTCCCTTGTTCGGCCTGTTCTTCATGGCATTGTTTGTTCGCTGGGCGACAGCCCTAGGCACCATCATCGGTGCCATCGCCGGCTTGCTCGTCGCCTGTGCCATCAATTATTGGAAAGAATTGACTGGCACTCCGGGCATCAGTTTTTTATGGTCGATGCCGCTGTCGTTAGTGGCCCAAATCGGTGTGGGCATGATCGCCAGCCTCTTGCCGATTGGCAGACGGCCCGAGGTGAGACCAGAAGACCTCATCACCAACGATGCGTGAGCAGAAGTCGCTCGCGAGCGTCCCAGCGTCAGTCGCTACCGCGGCTGACATTCTCAACAAACTCGAAACCTTACAACTCACCTCAGGGAGATTTCGTGGACTCGAATTATCTAAGCGGCGTACTTCCGGTTTTGCAAACGCCGTATTTGGACGATGAACAGATCGATTTTGACACCCTTGCTCACGAGATCAACTGGCTCTACGCGCAAGGAGTCGATGGACTCGTCATTGCCATGGTTTCCGAGGTCCTGCGGCTGACCGAAAGCGAACGCCACCAAATAGCAGCGTTCGTTTGTGAGGCATCGGCCAGCCGAGGCCCAGTGATCGTCAGCGTCGGCGCCGAAAGCGCTTTTGCGAGCTGCGAACTGGCACGACACGCGGAGTCGGTCGGGGCCAGCGGCCTAATGGCCATTCCGCCACTGAGCATTGCACTGGACGAAAATCAATTGCGGCTTTACTACCAACGGATCATCGAGTCGGTGGCCATTCCTGTCATTGTTCAGGATGCCAGCGGATACGTTGGCAAACCGATGTCGATCGCGTTCCAGGCTCAGTTGCGAGCCGATTTTGGCCCCCGAGTGCAGTTCAAACCCGAGGCCCATCCGATCGGGCCACGACTCAGCGAATTGTTGACGGCGACTGGCGGGAAAGCCGAAATCTTTGAAGGTTCGGGAGGAAGCGAACTGGTAGACAGCTACCGCCGTGGGATCGTCGGCACGATGCCAGGCTCGGACCTAATCGATGCCATTGTTGCGCTCTGGCGATCGCTGGAGTCGAACGACGAACAAGCCGTGCAGCAGATCGATGCAGCGTTACGGCCCCTATTAGCATTACAAAGCTCGCTCGATTCTTATCTGGCGGTGGAAAAACACATTCTGATGCGCCGCGGGATTTTCCGGAACACGCTCGTTCGTGGCCCAGTTGCGTTCGAACTTGACGGACCAACGCGTGATGCGGTGGATCGCCATTTTCACGCCCTGCAACAAACTCTCAAGGAACTGTCATGATCGTCGATGTCCATAGCCATCTGTTTCGCTACCCCGATCATTTTAATGATGATTTTCGCGATCAGGCCAAGCGCGCTCGTGCGGGGGTCGAAGTCGATCTCACCGTTCGCTATGACGAGTACCTTGCGACTTGTCCTAACGAGCCGGTCAAGACGATCGTCTTTGGTGGTAAAGCAAAATTGAGTGGACTATGGGTGGATGATCAGGATGTGGCAGACTACGTCGCCTTGCATCCCGACCGTCTGATCGGCTTTTTATCGGTTGACCCCACACAAGCGGGCTGGCAAGACGAGCTGCGCGATGGCCACCAGCGTTTGGGACTGCGGGGAATTAAGCTGCTGCCAATGTATGCCGGCTTCTTTCCACAAGACGAACAGCTTGACCCGCTGTGGCAATACGCATCGGAGCATCAGTTGCCGGTGCTGCTGCACACCGGCACCACCTTTATTTCGCAGGCCCCCTTAGAATGCACCTTGCCTCGGCATGTGGATGCTGTCGCACGGCGATTTCCCGATGTGAAAATCATCATGGCGCACCTCGGGCATCCTTATGAAGGTGAGTGCATTGCGGTGATCCGCAAACACAATCATGTCTATGCCGACATCAGCGCCCTGCATTACCGTCCGTTTCAGTTTTATCACAGCCTGATGCTCGTTCAGGAATACGGCGTTTGGCAGAAGCTGCTGTTCGGAACGGACTATCCGTTCACGACCATTAATGCCACGCTGGAAACGCTTGGCCAGCTCAACGAGCTGTTTGCGACGAGCGATGCGGGACGGCTCCGAATGGACGCCATCCACGAGATGATTTACCGCGACACACTGGGACTCTTGGGCTTGTCGTAATGGATCTGGAAGCGATTGAAAGCTCACTGATCGATGACCGCATCAAAGGGATTCCGCCAGGTATCGAGCCTTTTGAGCTGCGCCACATCGACCGGCAGGGCTGGAATGTGCTGGCGGAGCACCTGCCGTTGCCGCTGGCAGTGCTCAAGACGAGTGCCCTGGAGCACAACCGCGGTTGGATGCAGCGATTCATAGCGCTGACCGGCGTGCAGCTGTATCCGCATGGCAAAACCACCATGAGTCCCCAGTTGTTCGCATTACAACTGCAGGATGGCGCTCGCGGGATCTCACTGGCAACCATTCATCAACTGGCGATCGCGCGTCGTTTCGGCGTGAAACGGATGCTGCTGGCCAATCAATTAATCGCTCCGCCCGCGATCGATTATGTGGTTGAACAGTTGCAACAAGACGATGAGCTGGAGTTGATGTGCTTGGTCGATTCGGCAGAGACGGTCCGACGATTGTCGACCACCGCGAAACGACACGGCTTGTCCCGCCCGATCGATGTTTTGCTGGAGGTCGGTGTCCCCGGCGGGCGGTGCGGTGTTCGCGACCTAAGTTCCGCCATCGCAGTGGCGCGAGCAGTCACTGCAGCTGGCAGTGGATTGCGGCTGCGCGGCATCGAAGGTTTTGAAGGCAGCGTCGCCGGCGCCACCCTGGAAGAGACCGAGGCCGCGATTCGCAACTATCTGAGTTTCTTATGGGAAGTTGCGGAAAACTTCTGCAGCGAAGGCTTGTTAGACCCGGACACAATGTTGTTCAGCGCCGGGGGTTCAGCATTCTTCGACTTGGTCGTTGAGGCGTCTCAGCGGCAGGGCAGGGCAGGGCGGCCGGAGGTGATTCTCCGCAGCGGCTGTTATCTCACTCACGACAACATCTTGTATCAGCAATGGCATCAGCGGATGCTGAACCGCTCTCCGCAAGCCGCGGAATTGGGCGAGGGCCTGCAGGGAGCGCTGGAGCTCTGGGCCTACGTACAATCGCGGCCAGAGTCCACGCGTGCGGTCCTCACGTTAGGGCGCCGTGATTGTTCGTATGACATCCATCTGCCGATTCTGACGCAGTGGTATCGCCCTGGCGAGCACGAGTTGCCCGTGGCAATTCCGGCAGGGCACCGCATCGCCAGCCTCAACGATCAACACGCGCTGGCCGATGTGCCGGAGGATTCACCGCTGCGGGTAGGCGACATGGTTGCTGCCGGCATTTCACATCCCTGCACCACGTTTGATAAGTGGCAGCTGATTCCACTGGTGGATGATCACTACCAGGTCACCGGCGCTGTCCGCACCTTCTTTTGAGTGCGACCGGCTCAGTGCTGACTCACGTTTTTCAGCAGCCGCGGCCGGAGTTCCGCGGCGAGGAAGAAGGAGCCACAGATCACGATCAGGTGATCCTTGTCCGCCTTCCCCTGGGCGATCGCTTGGTCCAGCGCGGCCTCAGGCAACTCTTCGATGCTCGCGGTAACTCCCGCTGGCAAGTCAGCCAGCATCTCCGCGGGGTCTCGATAGCGAGGGTTACCGTGATAGCGAGTAAGAATGATACGATCGGCAAGTCGACCGAGTTGTTCGAGCATCGGCTGATGGTCTTTGTCGCGACTGGTGCCAAAGATCACGCTCAGCGAACGCCCCGCAGCCCGCTGCTGCAAGCACGCACACAAGGCAGCGATCGAATCGACGTTGTGAGCGGTATCGAGCAGGATCTCCGAGCCATCGGGCTGCACAAAGCGTTCGATCCGACCGGCACAGCGGACATCGGCCAGGCCGCGGGCTTGCGCTGCGAGCGAGGTCGGCACACCGGCCTGAGCGAGCAGATCGAGGGCCGCACACGCGATCGCGCTGTTGCGTCCCTGATGTTGGCCGACCAGCGGCAACTCCCAACCGGTCCGTGGGTGGATCTCTGGTCGCTGGCTGATCACATCCAGCACTTCGCCCCAGCGACCGTCGGCGGGTTGGAGCCGGTAATCGAAATCGCGGCCGAGCTGGTACAGCGGTGCGGAACGCTCAGCGGCGATGGCCTCGATCGTCGTCGCTGCTTCGCCGCTGGTCACGCCGCTGATGACCGGCACGCCCGGCTTGATGATCCCGGCTTTTTGCGTAGCGATCTCGGCGAGCGTCGTACCGAGGATGTGCTGGTGGTCCAGTCCGATGGAGGTGATGGCGGTAACCGTTGGCGCACAGGCATTGGTGCTGTCCTGGCGTCCCCCCAGGCCAACCTCCAGCACCACCGCGCGGCAGCCGCGGCGTTTGAAGTGCAGCAGCGCCATCGCCGTCGTCAGATCAAAAAACGTTGGTGGGCCGCATTCATGATCGCCGAGCGAGTCGGCGGCTTGGCGGATGGTCGCGACCAGCTCGACCACTTCGGCCTGCGTCGCCATCACCCCATCGACCACCAAGCGTTCTTCCAGGTCGACCAGATGCGGCGACGTGTACAACCCGGTGCGGAGGCCCGCAGCGGTGAGCATCGCAGCGACCATCGTGGCGGTGCTGCCTTTGCCCTTGGTGCCGGCGACATGCACCAGCGGCACTTCACCGCCGCTGATCCCCCGCAAATCCAGCAGATCCAGCAGATCGTTCATCCGCCGCAGCCGGAACGTGTGCGGTTTCGCCTCCGCCGTCCGCTCATAATTGATTCGGTGGTACAAATACTCGATCGCGGCCAGGTAGGAAGTCGACATCGAGCGAGCTGCGGCAGTAGGGGCCGGTCGGAGAACGCGGTGAAACGACCGCCAAGACGAGCGGCCAACCGATGTTTTGGCACCTGGGGCGCCGAGCGCCAAGGGACCAGTGGGTCTATTCGCCTGGAGTGGAAATTGCGATCATGATGCGGCATGAACCTTTTGGCGGCAGAGGGCGTAATTCCGGCGGTACGGTGAGCCCTGATTGGCAGCCCCCACCGGAGCGACCACCCGACCGCCTGACGAATCCTACCTGTGTGACTATTCTGTCGTCTTTATTCCCTCATCCTTTGATGTGTGCCCGTGGCTACTGATCAAACTGCCCTTGCCGACGCTCCGGCTGCGTCACCGACCGTCGGTCCTGGTTCCGATGTGATCATTGAGACGCGAAACCTGACGAAGATTTATCGCGATTTCTGGGGGCGGCGGAAGGTCGCGGCGCTTAAATCGCTCGATATCGAAGTCCGCAGAGGAGAAATCTTCGGGCTGCTCGGCCCCAACGGCAGCGGGAAATCGACGACGATCAAGCTCATCCTCGGACTGCTGTTTCCGACCAGCGGTCGGGTGCTGGTGTTTGACCAAGATGCGACGGAAACCCGCAAGAACGAGCGGATCGGTTACCTGCCGGAAGAATCATATCTCTACAAGTTTTTGACCACCGACGAAACACTGGACTTCTACGGACGGCTGTTCGATCTGTCAGCCGAAGAGCGCAAACGCCGGATCGACGAGTTGGTCAACATGGTCGGTCTGCAGGGCGCCCGCCACCGCCAACTCCGTGAATACAGCAAGGGGATGACCCGCCGCGTCGGTCTGGCCCAGGCACTGATCAACAACCCCGATCTGATTCTGCTCGACGAGCCGACGACGGGCTTGGACCCGATCGGCACCCGCGACATGAAGGACTTGATCCTCTCGCTCCGCGAACAGGGCAAAACGATCTTGTTGTGCAGCCACCAACTCTCCGACGTGCAGGACGTGTGCGACCGGGTGGCGATTTTGCACCAAGGCGAATTGAAGGAACTCGGCCGCGTCTCCGACCTGCTCAAGGTCCAAGACGTGACCGAAGTGCACGCTCGCGGGCTGAGCGACGCTGCTAAGCAGGAAATCGCCGAAGTCATTCGCCGTCACGGCGGCACGTTGGAATCGATCGACAACCCGACGGCGACGATGGAAGACCTGTTCCTCAACATCGTCCGCGAAAGCGAGCGCCGGCCCGGTGCCCGCCGCGTCTCCCAAGCCGACACCGCGGCTGCCCCGGCCACCAGTTCCTCAGCCAATGAGGAGCGGAAATGATTCTGCAGCCCGAAGATTTCTGGACATTTACGCAGTGGTTGCTGAGGCCCGAATCGTTCTTGGAAAGCGCCCTGCTGCAAGGCGTGGTGCTGGTCGTGCTGGCAATCCTGCTGGGATTGGTGATCGGCTACCTGGTGTCCGCTGTCCGCTATGGACCGGGGGAAGGATTTTACGCCGTCGCCCGGGCGGTTCGCGACTTGGTCCGCTTCGACCTGCCGGGCACCTCGCCGCGGCGGATTTGGGCGCTGGCACGTCTGGCCTACAAAGAAGCGATTCGCCGCCGGGTGTTGGTGGTCGTCGGCCTGTTTGTCGTCGGCTTGCTGTTCGCCGGTTGGTACCTCGACCCACGCAGCTCTGACCCGGCGCGGCTGTACATCAGCTTCGTGCTCACCGCTACGAACTACCTGATCCTGCTGCTGGCCCTGTTCATCAGCACCTTCAGCTTGCCGGCGGACATCAAGAGCCGCACGATCTACACGATCGTCACCAAGCCGGTGCGAGCTACCGAGATCGTGCTGGGCCGGATGCTCGGATTCATCGGCGTGGGCACGATGATGCTCGTCCCGATGGGCATCGCCAGCTACTTCTTTGTCACCCGCGGCCTGCGGCATGATCACGAAGTCGTCGACATTCAGGAAGTCGGCGGTGGACGCGCCGAAGGCAAACTGAGCTACGACCAGTTTCACGAACACACCTTCACGCTCGATCCGCCGAGCGCTGAAGGCGAGCCCGTGCTCGGGCTGACCGATATGGTGCGCGGCCACCGGCACGTGATCCGTCAGGAGAATGGCCAGTACGTCGTCGGCGAGCCCACCGGAGCGCTGCGGGCACGGATTCCGGTTTACGGCTCACTGGTCTTTACCGACCGCACCGGCAACTTGACGGCCGCTGGTATCGATGTCGGCCATGAAAAGGCGCGCGGCGGCTACGGCGGCGCGGGCGTCGCGCGATTGATCGGCGTCACGCGTGAAGCTCGTCGGCTGGAATACGGCTATATGGAAGGCGGCACGCTCAGCTCAGCGATCTACACGTTTGAGAACGTCACGCCTTCGCGGTTCCCGGACGAAGAGGGGATCACGATGGAAATGGCGCTGCGGGCCTACCGGACCATCAAAGGCGACATCGTGTCGGGTTTGAAAGGCTCGATCACAATGAGAAACCCGGACAATCCGGCGATCGAGAGCAACCCGATCACGTTTGTCGTGCAGGAATATGACGTCTCAGAACAACTGCTGCCGCGGCAGATCGAGGGCACGGATGGTCAAACCACACGGCAGTTGAGCCTGTTTGATGACCTGGTCTCCGCCGATGGAAAGTTGGAGGTGATCATTCGCTGCATCGACCGCCAACAGTATCTCGGTGCGACGACCAGCAGCGTTTACCTGCGGCCGGCCGAATCGAGCTTCGCTTGGAACTTGGCCAAAAGCTACATCTCGATCTGGTTGCAGATGGTGATGGTGATCGCGTTTGGCGTGATGTTCAGCACGTTCCTCAGCGGCCCGGTCGCGATGGTAGCCACGTTTGCCTGCGTGTTGCTGGGCTTCACCGCCGAGCAGATCTACGACATCCGCTACTACATCGACCGCGGTGAGGCGATGGGCGGGGGACCGATTGAGTCGATGGTTCGTCTGCTCCGCCAAGACGCGATGACGACGGAACTCGACATCGACGCAATTGCTGGAAGACTGATCCAGACGGTCGACGCGGCGATCATCTACGCACTCGATGCCGTCGCCACCTCACTGCCGAACTTGCCCAAGATGCTCAGCACGGCGGAGTACGCGGCCAGCGGGTACGACATTTTTGGATCGCTGCTTGCGCGGCACGGCGTGGCCACGCTCGGTTACGTGATCCTAGCTTTTCTCATCGGCTACTTCTTCCTTAAGACACGCGAGATTGCGGCATGAACCGGTCCCACGGCTTTCGCAATAAACTGATCTACTTGGCGATTCTGATCGCCATGCTGATCCCGCTGTACCTGCTCGGCCAGCCGGCTGGCGGCAGCACGACCGATGCGGGCGGCCAACTCACGCAGATGCGGACGAGCTTCAACATCGCCGAAAGCGAACTGGGGGACATCAACCCGGCGAGCGAAACGATGAAGCTCGCCTCGCTCGGTCTCCGCGGTGTCGCCGCGACGCTGCTGTGGAGCAAAGCGCACGACTATGAAGTCGCCCATGAATGGGACCGACTCAAAGCGACGCTCAATAACATTGCACTACTGCAACCGCATTATGAGAAAGTCTGGGAGTTCCAGTCTCACAACCTCTCGTATAACGTTTCCAGTCAGTTCGACGACTATCGCCAGCGTTATGCCATGGTTCGCGAAGGGACGCAGTTCCTGACCCGCGGCGTCGAGCAAAACCGCAAGTCCTCGCGTCTGATCTGGTACACCGGCTGGTTCTATGGCCAGAAGATCGGGATCAGCGACGAAAAGCGGCAATTCCGGCGTCTGTTCGCTGACGACGAACCGCTGCACCAACATCTCCGTGAACAGAACATCGCGGTCGATAGCCCCGAAGCTCGTGGCCCCGATGGCAAGCCCGATAACTGGCTGGTCGGACGCCAGTGGTTGTTCCATGGGTACAACATGGTTGATGGCGGGGTCAAAATCCGCAATCAAACGCCCATCAACTTCTATGAATCGGGTCCCAAGTGGCGCATCAAACACGCCGAGGCGATCGAAAGCGAAGGCGTTCTGGATGACCGTGCGAAGAGCGCTTGGCAACAAGCGGCCGACGACTGGCAAACCTTTGGCCAGCGGAGCATCCCCACCACGTCGCCGTTTACGATCCGGCTCGACGGCCTGGATGAGCTGACTCAGCGGCAAGAGGAAAAGCTCGCCGAGTTCATGAGCATCGCCGGTGAGACTTATCAGCAAGTCGAACAGGAACTGCGGCAAACGCTGACGGCAGAGGAGCGAGCGGCGCTCGAGGTTCCCGCTAACGAACGCAATGAGTCGCAGTACGCACTCGCTCATACGGCGCAAAATCGGATTATTCCATCCAAAGATAATGTGGCCCGACGCGCACCCGAAGCTGTCCGTCTGCGCGCGATCCAGCTGGCAGCGGAACTCCGCGATCTGGAGGCCCGCATCACCAAGACCCGTGGCCACCGCGAACAGATCAATTATGTCTACTGGCGCACGCTGACTTTGGCCGAGCAGGAAGAACGGACCGTGGAAGCCCGGCGGCTGCTGTTCGAAGCCGAACAAGCCAACGCGGATGCCGACCTCGACCTGGCGATCCAGAAATACGAACAAGCGTTCGCGCTTTGGGCTGAAGTCTTTGATGCCTATCCGGTCCTCGTGATGGATGACATCAGCGACGACCTGATGCGTTCGATTCGTCGCTACCAGATCGCGATCGACCGCGACACCTTTGATGACGACTTCCCGCTGGCCGCGTTCATCGAGGTCATGGACTCGGAAAACAAGTCCTCCGAGGAATATGTCCGCCTCCGCGGTCTGCAGAAGCTACGCAGCGCTGCGGCCGAGCCCACGGAGCCGACCGCAGCTGAAGAGACGCCGCAGCCGGCGGAGACAAATCCCGAGCCGACCCCTGAGCCGGCGCCCGCACCCGCTGGCGATGATGCAGCAGAACCGGCAGTCCCGGCGGGCGAGGCGGGTGACGACGCTGAAATGGCACCCCAGCCGAGCGCCGAGGCACCTCAGCCCGAGGCCCCGGCAGCGGAAACGCCGCCCGGCGACGCTGCGGAACCGCAAGCGAGCGAACCGGCCGAACCCGCTCCGCCAGCGGAGGAGCAGCCGCCGGCGCCCGCTGAAGGTGAACCGGCGCCGGCTGAAGGTGAACCGGCTACGCCTGCCGAGCCGGCGAGCGACGAACCGGCCGCGGCCGAGCAACCGGAACAGCCTGTCGAACCGGCAGGTGATGCCGAACCGCTGAGCGATACCGAAGCAGCGGGCGAGGCCGAGCCGGCCCCCGCCGACGCGCCTGAGGAAGCGGAGCCGGCGGCAGACGCCGAGGCAGGGGGAGCAAGGCGGGACTCGACGATACCGCCCACAATCGCCCCGCCGTTGTACCTTTCAAGCGGCGCCTGCTTTCCAATGTGGAACAATTGTCCTCAATTGTTCACCTGTCCCGCCTCATCTGTCCTTCCGCTCCAACCATTTGTCGCCCGCTCACAGCCCGCAATCGGCAACAGTTGAGACAACTGTTCTACAGTTTTCTGATCGCTGCACACCCCGCCGCTTCAGTCGCTTTCTTGAAAGTGGCCTCACGAATAAAATCGGTACCTGACACCTCTGCTCACGCCGTAATTGGCAGCTTTGTAGAAGATCGTCGCCCGTCCATTGCCCCGGTTGAGAGCATGGTAGATCACACCACCGACATCAGTGCGCGGAGGTCGAGGCATCGCGGAGGTTCCTGGACCGGCAACGCTCGGACCGGATTCGCTTGCGTCCGAGCATCATCACCTTGCTTATTCAATCAGCAAGACTCCTGTCCTTTTTTCCAGCCATTCCCGTTGATCGCTTTCATGAAGGTGGCCTCGCGCGAAGGCGCGAAGCCGCGAAGTTGAACGCCTGACAGGCGTCTTTCGCGTCTTCGCGCGAGATCCTCGTTTTTCGCCTCAATTGGATTTCATTTGCCGACGGCACCGGGGCTTGGGCACGATTTCGGCGGGCATACGCTCGCTCCAGGGACTCCGGCTCCCTTGGCCGCTCCCGCAAACTACCTCCGTCCCCTTAGATCAAACCGTCCCCTTAGATCGCCCCATTTCTCCTCCCGCCCCCTTTTCCCCTCCGCATTTCTGACGCTAAAGGAGGGGCTTCCGAGGTGCTGCAATTGACGCAGACACTAAAAGAGGCGGAGCCTTCTGTCTTCCCCTCGCAGCGGAAAATATGTCCATAGCTGTTGACATGTTGAATGTGTCCATTACTATGGACGCATGGACATTGCCACAGCCCTCACCACGCTATCTGCCCTCTCACAGGAAACCCGCCTGCGAGTCTTCAAGCTATTAATTGAGTACGGGCGAGGGGGTACAGCTGCGGGAACTTTGAGCGACCAGCTTGATATCCCGCACAACACGCTTTCATTCCATCTATCCCATTTGAGTCAAGCTGGGCTCGTGACTTCACGTAAGCAAGGTCGGTCGATCATTTACGCAGCGAATTGCGACGCGATGGAAGAATTGCTTTCCTACCTGCAAGAAAACTGCTGCATCCGCGAAGAAAGCTGTAACACAGATTGCAAGCCAGCTAACAAAACCAAAGGAAAAAACAATGAAACTTTCAGACGTTAAACAAGCGCTTGGCGGTCTGTCTTCTATTGATTTTAGATTGCCAGACGGTTCGTACCTGCCACCCCATTTTCACGTCACAGAAGTCGGATTGGTGACCAAGCACTTTATTGATTGCGGCGGTGTAGAACGTAAGGAAACTGTCGTGAACTTCCAGCTCTGGGAAGCGGGTGATTACGATCACCGACTTGCACCACAAAAGTTTCTCCATGTCCTCAACATCTCCCAAAAAGTGCTAGGTGAAGCAGAGGACCTGAATATCGAAGTTGAATATCAGCAGCACACCATTGGTAAGTTCGGTCTTGAATTTGACGGAAAGGATTTCGCCTTAGTTCCCAAGCAGACAGCGTGTTTAGCCCAGGATGCTTGTGGCATTCCGTCGAAACAAATGGCTGTAATATCCAATCCATGCAGCTCTGATAAAGGAGGGTGTTGCTAATGCTAAGAACCTATCCGAAAACCGCTTTGGCATGAAAAAGGCGGGCCTTCCCTGAGTC
>CALELC010000415.1 GCA_937904535.1 uncultured Planctomycetaceae bacterium | reverse complement strand
GGCGCTTCTCTTCTGGCTCGATCCGGCCGGCCTCTACCTCTGGATAAAGGCGCTTCCCGTGATCGCGGTGATCGCCTGCTATCTCTGTATCAGCGTGCTGATCCAGACCAAGGACGACTTCCGCTTTTTGATCCCCTATGTGGAGTTCGTGCGCGACGCCAAAGGGTTTAAGCCGTTGATCCTGGACACCAGTGTGATCATCGATGGCCGGATTGAAGACTTGCTGGCGACGGGGATTTTTGACAATCAATTGATCCTGCCCCGGTTTGCTTTGGCTGAACTGCAGGCGATTGCCGATAGCAGCGACAAGTTGCGTCGGCAACGCGGTCGTCGCGGGCTCGACATCCTCAACCGGTTACGCTCGAACGCGAGTATCGACCTGCAGATCTTCGATCGTGAGCTACCCGAGCTGGTTGGCCATCCTGTCGACATGAAGTTGGTGTTGTTGGCCAAGCATCTCGAAGGCAAGGTGGTCACCGGCGACTACAATCTCAATCAGGTCGCGCAGATCCATAATGTGCCGGTCATCAACCTCAATGAGATTTCTAACGCGCTGAAGCCACGGTTGTTGCCTGGAGAAAGCTTTCAGACGAAGGTCATCAAACCGGGTGAAGGACCCGACCAAGGCGTCGGCTATCTTGACGACGGCACGATGGTCGTTATCGAAGGGGCGCGGCACCAAATCGGCCGCGAGTTGAGTGTCGTGGTTACGAGCATCCTGCAGACCAACGCCGGACGCATGATCTTTGCCAAGTACGAGTCCTAACCCAGAGTTGCAACAGCGGTGTTGGCTACACGTGTGATTCCCTGTCTTGACGTCAGCGAAGGTCGCGTCGTCAAAGGAACGAACTTCGTCAACCTGCGCGATGCTGGTGATCCAGTGGAAGTCGCGCGGCGCTACCAGCATGAAGGTGCTGATGAGCTGGTGTTTCTCGACATCACCGCCAGCCACGAAGATCGCAACATCATGCTGGACGTGGTCCGCCGCTGCGCCGAGCAGGTATTTATGCCGCTGACTGTTGGCGGGGGCGTGCGCACGATCGAAGATGTGCGGCAGTTGCTCTCTGCTGGCTGTGATAAGGTGTCGATCAACTCAGCCGCCTGCAAGGATCCAGACTTTGTCCGCCGCGCTGCCGATCGGTTTGGCAGTCAGTGCATCGTTGTCAACATTGATCCCAAACGCGTGTGGCGTGATGGCCGAGAGGTTTGGGAAGTGCACATCAATGGTGGGCGCGTCCCGACCGGGCTCGAAGCCGTCGCTTGGGCTCAGGAAGTCGAGCGACTCGGCGCCGGCGAAATCGTGCTGACGAGCATGGATGCTGATGGTACCTGCGATGGGTACGACCTGCCGGTCACCGCCGCGGTGAGCGAAGCGGTCTCGATTCCGGTGGTTGCCAGCGGTGGCGCCGGTGGTCCGCAGCATCTTGTCGATGCTGTCAAGATTGGAAAGGCCGACGCTGTGTTGGCGGCCAGCATTTTCCACTTTGGTCAGTACACGATCCGAGAAACGAAGCAGTTCATGCAAGCAGCCGGAGTTGCTGTCCGGCTGTAAGGGCTACTGACCGGCTTGGGAGGCAGCCGGTTGGCCTCGGGAGGCTCAGCCGCCGAGCGCTACCATGGCTGAGTTGTGATCTGCGACCGCGTGGCCAAAGTACTCTTTTTCGGCTTCGCTCATCTTGGCACCATCGAGTTGCCAAGGATTGTACTGCGGGTTGTAGACCTGGTCGTACAGCGGATAGCCGGTCTTATCGAGTTCTGCGAAGTCATGCATGCAGAGCACTGCCGGGTTGCCTTCCACGGCAGCGTATTCTCGCACGTCCGAGCAGATAACGCAGCCGAACAGCCGCTGATAGACTCGTGCATGTCGTGGGTGGACAGCCAGCAGCAGCCGATCGACTCCGCGGCGACGAGCAGCCTGGAGTGTCAGGCTGATCATCTTGACCAACAGAGCGAATTGCTCCGATTTGCTTTCCAAGCTGCTGTCGCTCGCCAGCGATGACACCTCAGCCAATTGCACGCCTTCGTTTCGCATGGTCTGCACTTCGTCAGCAAACAGGCTCTCGAGCGGCATGCCGTACTCGGCATCACGGACCAGCGACATCGTGAACACCACGGTTCCGTTGCGTTTGGCGACCATCACGTCGGTCTGATCCGACAAGTGATGCTTCAGGACTCGCATGCCGCGATCATCGTCGCCCGTCAGCCCAGCTCGGTAGTAGACCTGGTGCAGCAGGCGAAACGCTGCTTCGCGTTCGCTCTGGTTTTCACTGACTTTCATAGCCCAAGTATCTGCTTTGGCTTCGCATGCCTCTGCCGCTACAGTTCGCTGGTTCTCGATTGCCGGCGAAGCGGAGGCAGGGGTGACATGGTCGGCGGAAGCGGATGACTGAGAGGGCAGCGAGTGCATGGAGCCGGATCCTTTAAGGAAATGTGTAACCCAACAAAAATCTCACACCGGTATCCTGGCTAATCTCATATCGTCTCTGATCTCGAGAAACGTGATGGAGATCGATCGTCTGTCACGCCGAGAGAGGTGGCGTTGACGATTACAAGGATGCCGCAGTCACGGTGGTCCGCAGTGATTTGAAGCAATCAAAGCAACTCATTTCCGCCGGTATGAGCTCACTGCCGTGCGGCTGCTGAAGGTGACTGGTTGGGGATAAATGCAGTTCCAGTGCCACAACTTGAGAATGATTTGAAATGGCGCCCGGAATGTCGTAGTGATCGCTTTTACGGGGCGAGAAAGCCCTCTACTGCATTCAGGTCTGCGGTTGTCCTCACGATGGGGGGATGCGTTTTCGGTGAGTTCGTGCACATGCTGGGGCCACCCTGGTCCCTGACGGTCATATCGTCTGGACACCACAGACACGCGCAAGATCCAGCAATGCAATCATTGTCAAATTTGATAGCAAATATCTGAGCAGGCTATAAGAAAACGTCGCGGCGTCGCACGGACTCATAAGACGCCAGCCGCATCAACTGCTTACGACCTGGCAGCTCCAGTTGAAAGCATCAGGTGTCTGCTATCAAAGTGGCACTCAGCCCAGGGAACGCCCACGTAGGCGGAGCATGAGAACGGCGAGCAACGCACCAGGTGTTGCTGTGAGAGCATGCTTGCCTAGGCTCCAAGCTGTTAGCGGCGACGCCGGTCTGAGGGTGGGCGAGATGACTGTCGCTTGGCTCGATTGACGACTCGTGTCCGCCACGGTCAACAACCGGTTAGCGTGCCTGCCAGCCGGTCACCGCTCAGGCGAACGAGCTTGGCCGGGAGGACCTGTCTATTTCGGCCATGATCCCGGCGCTGCAACGCCCAGCGATCTTCGCTGGCGGCAACAGTATGCCTCTATTTGCCTCGCTCTCAGTCGTCCTCAGAACGTTGGTGGCTGATGGAGCGTTCAATCGCAATGCCGTGCGCCAGAATCTTGCCTCGCAGGCTGCGGCGGGTGATTCCAAGTAGCTTCGATGCTTGGACTTGGTTGCCGCCGGTGAACTGCAGCACTTGCACTAGCAGCTGTCGCTCGACGCGCGCAAACCATTCCGCATACAGGTTCTGCGAGCTGGCACGCATCCGCGCGTCGATGAACTCGCTCGTTTCATCAACGGTCGCAGTGGCAGCGGCTGGTGTGGAGGCGGGGCGTGCTTCTGCCTGGCTAACCGCTTTTTGGATTTGCGGTGGCAGGAACTTGGGGAGCAAGACCGGGCCGAAGGCCTGCAACAGCGCCTTCTTCAAGATCATCTGCAATTCGCGGACATTGCCCGGCCAGTGGTACTGGCACAGCAGCTCCATCGTTTCCGGAGCCACCGAGCGTACGCTGCTCTGCATCTCACGGCTGAACTGCCGCACGAATGCGTTGACCAAGAGCGGCAGGTCCTCGACGCGTTCGCGGAGAGCCGGTAAATGGATGCTGAACACATTCAGCCGGTAGTACAGATCTTCCCGAAACGTGCCCTCGGCCACCATTTCCTCTAGCGGCCGGTGAGTGGCGCAGATTGTTCGCGTGTCGGTTTGGATGGTATGCGTTCCACCGACTCGCTCAAATCGTTGGTCCTGCAGCACCCGCAGCACCTTCGTTTGAGTCAACGGCGTCATGTCGCCGATTTCGTCGAGAAACAGTGTCCCACCGGAGCACTGTTCAAACTTCCCGATGCGCCGCTGGTCGGCTCCAGTAAACGCCCCCTTCTCGTGCCCAAAAAGTTCGCTTTCGAGCAGGTTCTCCGGGATCGCGGCACAGTTGATCGCTAGGAAGGGAGCGTTCGCACGCGGGCTGTGCTGGTAGATAGCGCGTGCGACCAGTTCCTTGCCCGTGCCGCTCTCACCACGAATGAGCACGGTGCCATTTTGCGGCGCGACCCGGCCGATCATTTTGAATACTTCTTGCATGGCGTCGCAGCGACCGACCATGACTTCCGACGACTCTTCTTCGTCTTCCAGGACTTCGGCCATCCGCACCGGTACGCGCATTTGCCTAGCGACTTCGAAGGCCTGGGCGACCACTTCCTTCATCCGGGAGAAAGCAAATGGCTTGTGCACATAGTCAAATGCACCGAGCTTCATCGCCTTGATAGCCGTTTCGATCGTGCCCTGACCGGTCATCAGCACGGTTGGGATGCGGCGGTCGAGCTTGATGATCTCCTTCACCACATCCAGTCCCGACTGGTCTGGCAAGCCGATATCGAGCAGGACAGCATCGGGGCGGCGCTGCGAGACCATGCTCAGCCCCTGGGATGCCGTGCCGGCGGTGAACACCTCGATGCCCATGTTGCGGAACCCCGGTGTGAGGACCGCCGGGATGCCCGGATCGTCGTCGATGATCAGCAGAGTCGGCATTATTCGCTTTTCGGGTTGAGCGAGTCGTGCACGCTTTGCAGCAACTCGCCGGTTGTGTACGGCTTCTCCAAAAATGCTTCCGCAGACTGGACATTCAGCAGACGGCGGCTCTCCTCAGATAGAAAGCCCGCTTGCACAATGATTCTTGCTTCGGGATCGTAGTTGCGAATCGCTGCGATCGTCGCTGGTCCATCGACGGCCGGACTGGTGACATCAATGATCACCAAATCAAACTTTTCCGGATGATCCCGATAGAGTAGCAAACCGAGAGAGCCGTCGTTGGCTAACACCACTCGGTATTGATGGGCCTCGAGCGTTTCCTTGACAATTTCGCGAATGGCCGCTTGATCGTCGATCACCAGCACCAGTTCTCCGTGGCCGGTCGGCCAGCTCGGCGCAGTCACTGGCAGAGCCTCGGTGGATTCCGCCGCCGGTATATAGACGGCAAACCGGGTCCCTTGATTGACTTGACTATACATATTGATGAAGCCGCCCAGGTCATTGACGATACGCCAGGTGCTGGAGAGTCCCAAGCCCGTGCCGCCCTCGTTACCTTTGGTGGTAAAGAACGGCTCAAAAATCTGATCTTCAAGCTCTGGCGGAATCCCCACGCCCGTATCGACCACGTTGAGCACGACGTAGCGGCCGGGAGTACCGCGGGTGAACATACCAACATCTCCGGGTGCAACCGTGACGTTCATCGCCGAAATGCTCAGGCGACCGCCGTGAGGCATCGCGTCTCGAGCATTGACGCACAGGTTCATGAGGATCTGTGCCAGCTCGGATGCGCCGATCTGGACTGGCCAGAGACCCGACGGCAGCGTCGTCTGGATGGAGATCGTCTTGGGAATCCCGAACCGCAGCAAGCGTTCGGTTTCGCGCACCAGTTCGGCCACCTGGGCATTGCCTCGCTCGGCACGAAAACCTTTGGCCAGGGAGAGCAATTGGTTGACCAGGTCTGCCGCTCGGTTGGCGCCGGTCGTTAGCCCCTGCAGCAGCGAATTGCGATCCGCTGGCGGCAGATCTTCTTGAAGCATTTCGGCAGCGACGAGCACGGGAGTCAGCATATTGTTCAAGTCGTGCGCGATACCGCCCGCGAGATTACCAATGCTTTCCATCCGCTGCGCACGAGCCAGTTGGCGCTGCGCTTGGCGTTGCTGAGTGACGTCACGAAAGTTGCATACGATGCCGGCCACGACGGGGTCGGCGAGTAGATTGGTGGCCGTGCCTTCTAGGATGCTCCAGTCTCCGTCTTTGCGGAGGACCTGGCAGGAAATCAGTGGCGCCTCTTGCAGACTCTGTTCGGGGCTGGCAAACGCCCGTATCGCTTGATGACGCTGATCGGCCGGCAGGTAGTCCGATACTGACTTGCCGATCAATTCGGTGGGGCCATATCCAAGCACCCGAGCTACCGATGGGCTGTGGTAGCGGATGCCGCCCTCACGATCGAGAATGAAGATGAGATCGGAAACGTTTTCGATGACCGAACGAAACAGCGCATCCCGTTCCTTCAATTTTTGCTCAGCTTGCCGCCGTGCTCGTTGGACCGAGGCATCACGCAGCTCACGTTCGACCACCGGGCCTAGTCGCGACAGACTCTGCTTGAGCACAAAATCGTCGGCGCCAGCCTTCATCGTGGCGACGGCCGTTTCTTCGCCAATGGCGCCCGAGACAATCACGAAGGGGATGTCCGGGATCAGATCGCGAGCCGCCGCCAAAGCCTCAAGGCCGCTGTACTGAGGCAACGAGTAATCAGCCAGAATGATGTCCCAGACTTCCTGCTGGATTGCTGCGAGGAAGGATTGACGAGACGCGACCCGCTTCCAGACCGTGTCAAATCCGGCACGCCGCAGCTCGCGCAGCATCAGCAGCGCGTCATTCTCGCGATCCTCGAGGATCAGGACCCTGAGCTGAGGGCACATGCAGCTTCCGCTCCCGGGCTGCGCCCTGCACAGCCGTTGATTCCAGCAATTAGAGCTACCTTCCGCATCCGCTCCTCGGTCCTTCTTATCTACGTTGAAGTCGTGCTGTTTCTCGAGGTTCTGAGGCCCGTGCGAGGGCACCAACAATGGCCTGGTTTGGCCGCTTCGTGCAGCCTGCTGAACACAGCCGATTCTACCATGCTGGCGCCAGCGAGTTTAATCGGCGGCGACAGAGGATTCAAGCTTCTGACCAACTGTCCAAGCGTGGCCAGCGGCTAATTTGGCCCACCGAGGGTGTCATAGAAGTTACAACCGGCGATCGTCCCCTCTGCTGGTATAGGCTCGTCGCCAACCAGCCGCAACCCGTGAACCTGAGTAGCTCGGTCAGCGTCTGGTCAGAGGTCAGTGACGAGCTTCAAATACCCTGATCGGCTGGGCTGCTGAGGGCAAAGTTCAGAGATCTGGAGCAGGTGTATTCAGGTGCAACCAATAGTCAATAATCGTGCCGACTGACTCAACAAATTTGGTGAAGTCGACAGCCTTGCAAACATAACTATTGCAACCAGCTTCATAGGCCGCGACAACATCCTCCTGTTGGGTTGATGTCGTTAGCACCACAATTGGGACTAAACGCATGCGTTGATCACTGCGAATGCAGTGCAGCAACTCGAGCCCGGAAACCTTCGGAATCTTGAGGTCAAGCAAGATTAGGGAAGGCGGTAGGTTGGGGTCACGTTCGGCAAAGCGTCCGGCGCACCGCAAGTATTCCAGGGTTTCGGCCCCATCACGGACCACGAGCACATCACTTTCGCTGATGTTTCTAGCTCGTAGCGCCCGGAACATCAGAAACTGATCGTTGTCATTGTCTTCGACCAGCAGGATCATGGGGTGCTCCCTAAGTCGAGTCGTCCGGGTGATTCAATTCTTGTGGACTCAACATCGAGCCGATTCCGGAAGGTCGGTTGTTCGAGGCGAATCGCGTTCCGCTGGGAGTGGCTTCGCCGATTAAGTTTCCGCGTCGTCCGAAATCCGGTTTGAAGGTTCTGAATTGCTGAATTAAAGGCTAAAGAAGAAGGTAGCACCCTGATTGGGTGCTGCTTCGGCCCACGTCCGACCTCCATGCCGCTGAGTGATTCGCTGCACCGTTGCCAAGCCGATCCCAGTCCCCGGGAAATCGGCCTCCGAGTGCAGCCGCTGAAAAGCTCCAAACAGGTCACGAGCGTACGCCATGTCAAACCCGACGCCGTTATCTTTGATATACCAAACTTCTTGGTCGTCTTCTCGCTTTTGAACGCCAAACTCAATTTTTGCGACGCACTCGAGGCAAGTGAACTTCCAGGCGTTCTCCAGCAAGTTCTCCAGAGCGATGCGCAGCAGACGCTCGTCACCGCGGGCCCACACGCCTTCCGCGATTTGAAACTCCGCCGGACGATGCGGATCGTTTTGCTGCAATCGCTGGCAAACCTGCTGCACCATTTCGCTCAAGTTGACATTCTGCCGAATCAACTCGGCGCGAGTGATGCGGGAAAGGTCGAGCAGGCTATCGATTAGCTCACCCATCCGCTGGGCCTCGGCGCGGATCCGCCGCAGGTATCCGGCACCGGCCGCATCGAGTGAGAGCCCGTAGTCTTCCAGCACCGCCTGACTAAAACCATCGATCGCGCGCAACGGGGCTCGTAAGTCATGAGAAACCGAATAGCTGAACGCAGCGAGTTCCTCGTTCGTCGCGGTTAGTTCGGCCGTGCGCTCAGCAACACGTCGTTCAAGGTCCGAATGTAACCGTGCAATCTCATTCTTGGCGCGTTCTTGTTCCGTGACGTCACGCAGCACTCGCGCGAATCCGTAAAGATTCCCATCTGCGTCGTACAGTGCCGTCGTCACGAAGTTTGCTAGAAATCGCGTGCCTCCCTTACGAACTCGCCACAGATCGCCACTGTGCTTGCCGTCAGTCAACGCCTGCCGCAAATCCTCTTGTGGCAAATTGGCAGCGATATCACTATCGGTATAGAAGCAAGCAAAGTGGCGCCCGAGGATCTCGTCCGCCGTATATCCTAGCAGACGCTGGGCCCCACGGTTCCACGTCGTCACGCGCCCTTCAGGGTCGAGCATGAAGATCGCATAATCTTCAACCCCGTCGACGAGCGAATGGAACAGGTCATCGATCCAACCGGCTGCTCCGGCACGCGATCGCATTGACTGCGCTGACTCCAATACCGCGATCCGCTCACGTAGCATTTTGACTTCCCGAAGCAGGGATTCTTTTGATTTTTCGCTGTCAGGCTGCTTAGGGGTGTCCGTGCAACTGAGTTGCTGGGACGCCAAGGAAATCGGCTGCAGCGGATCATCGCTAACGGGATTTCGAAATGTGTCTGTAAGAGCCTGCATATTCAATCGCGGGTCTAAAAGGATGAAAATGCTATTTCAACGAATTGAACTTGATGAAATGAAATAACGATGAATGCGGTCGCGTCGACAATCAGGCGCAACGATCACGACGCGATGCTTCAGGAGTGATGAACGGTGTTTCGGCAGGTGGCCACAAGTGGTGACACCTGCAAGGCTTCATCGGCTGGGCGGGGAAGTCGGTCGACGATCCTCGAGATGATTGGCAGCGGGCGAATTCGCCTGCGGAGTTCAACTGCTGCGGGGTGGAAGCTGTCGCCATGCTTTCCAGAAATTGTCGTTGAGCTGTCGCTGACTGC
This sequence comes from uncultured Planctomycetaceae bacterium, assembly GCA_937904535.1. Lineage (GTDB taxonomy): Bacteria > Planctomycetota > Planctomycetia > Pirellulales > Pirellulaceae > UBA6163. Next base: position 25,952 of record CALELC010000415.1, on the reverse strand, counting down.
GCTGAAGGCCTCACATCGCAGCTGCATCGTTCGATGAGACGTGGCTGCCGCGGCGGTACGAATCGGACGTCCTTGATAGGCGCGTAGCGATTCGCCGAAAGACAAGGCGTCGGAAGATTTGATGATCGGCAGGTGCGACTCGTGCTGGAGTGCGACCCGGCAGGCTGAGCTGGTCGCTGGATAACGACAGGTAGGGGATACCGATGAAGAATGGTTCAGTGCGCTGGTCAACGTCATCGGTCTACATCAGAAACGCCAATGTGAGGCGAGAAATCGAAGGAAGGGGTTTCGCTCGTAACCCGAAAATGGGCTGTTGGAGCAATCGTTTTTGCTGGGCTGCACGTGATGTCGCTGGACGGGCGGGTACCAGTGAGATGCCGTGCGGTGAAGGGGCGTTAGCTTGAATGAGCGGCGACGTGTCCGATGTGTTGTGAATGACTCAAACCCGATAACCACTGCCCCGTCCGGTAATGAGTCGCAGCCAAGGCGATGAGCATGGGATCGCCAGGCAAGTCAACGCGATTCTCAAGGGGGCTGAAGCTGTGCAGGAGGGCGGTGATGAGCTTCATGGTGATTTGGTGGTAGCCTGCGGCAGTGGGTGTCGATACGGACCAACTCGTGGGAAGGTTAAATCCATGTGGGGCGGTCGACTGGCCAACACGGAGGAGTGCATATCGCCGGAACTTACAAACAGCGGTTGTTATGCAGCGCCGGTGCCGCAAGCGGATCTTAAGCCGCGGGGTGGGCTCCCCAACGGCTGTAAAGCATGCTTAGGAAAGCCGTTACAAGATTTGCAAAAAAATGATTTTACATCGGCGCGTGAAGAGGTCGCCGCCGCTAGTTGGGGGCAAGGCCACTGGCAAGGACCACGCTGGGCCTTCGTTGTATTTTGCCCAGGTTGAATCGTTGTTCGCCATTAAACGAGCGTTGTGGCAATGTGCGGTAGCCGGTCGCCACTGTTGAGACTCGCCGGTGCTCGTCCCGGATCAACCTGTATGGGCGCGGTTTGGCCCAGGCGTCTGTCGTTTACGATTCGGTAGCTCAAGCTGGGGGCGCGATGTCAACGGTGGCGAACGATCGGGCAACGCAGTGCCTGGTTTTGAGAGCAGCGTGGCCGCTCGACCGTGCGTCCGTGACGGCAAGTTCTGCTTGCCACATGCAGGTGTTCGTGCGGCAGGTGGTCGGGGGGGGGATGGCTGAGGTGGGGCAGAACGCTTGCGACCAGGGGGAGAAATGTTGCCAGTCATTTGAGGCGTCTGGGGGTTCACGTGATCCTGCTGCTCCGCCCGTAGAACCGGCATTGCCGGCACGTTCGTTACGAACCGAACCGCAGGTCGTCCGCGGGGGCTCACGCCGGCGAAATCGCGTGACGCAAAAGGCCCAGCCTGGTCCCGTGGGGTAGAGCGGAAGCTGCTGCGGAGGCGGCTAAATCACGCCCTGCAAAAGTATGATTACCGGTTGGTTCCCTAAAACTAGCCGATCCACGCCCTTTAGGGAGGATAAAGCTCAACAGCCGCTTTGGAGCCGTTGCCGCTACTGTATTTGGCACGATAACTGCCTACGGTGCCACCACCGCGCGTAGCATGCTCGATCATCAACAACTGATACCGGCGAAGCGGCATTCCAGGGCTGGAAGCGGCGTCAGGCAGAGTAGAATCCCCTGCTTGCTCTGACACTCTCGTCGGCAATCTTCCCTGTTCCACCGCAGTGGCAACATCGCGCCAACCCCACACCCCAAACCCGCTTTTCGAGGCTCTCGAGGCTGTTATCGGTCTCGCAGGAAAAAGGACACAGTTGATGACACAGACGATTCGTGCGTTATTGGTTGAAGACAATCGCATTGAGGCACGACAGACACAGCACTGGTTGGCGGCGAAGAAGGAGCCAGTCATTCAGGTAGAGTGGGTCGAGCGGTTGGCCATGGGGCTCGATCGGTTGGGAGCAGGCGATATCGATGTGGTGCTGCTCGATTTGAACCTCCCGGATAGCCGTGGGCTGGAAACCTTTGCGGCGCTGCACAAAAGCTTTCCTGACGTGCCGGTGATCGTGCTGACCGGTGAGCACGACGAGTCGATGGGGATTCTGGCGGTTGAGCAGGGAGCAGCTGACTATCTCGTCAAGCAAGATGTCGATGGAGCGAAGCTAGCGAAGATTGTGCAGTTTTCGATCGCTCGCCACAAAGCTCAGGTGGAACAAATCACACGGGAGCTGCGCGGCAATGTAGGGCGCGTCATCAGCTTCCTGGGAGCCAAGGGGGGGGTGGGTACGACGACCACCGCTGCGAATGTGGCGACCGCGCTGGCAGCTCAAGGGAAGTCGGTAATCCTGGCTGAACTTAAGCCGGTATTTGGGGGGCTCGCTTTTAGCTTCCATGGTGATCCGGCAAATGGGCTGGGGTCGCTGCTGGATATCTCTCCGGCGCGGATCAGCGAGCGCGAACTGGGACGGGCGTTGTGCCGCGGCCCAGCAACGCTGCGGATTCTGTTCGGCGTGCGTGAGCCGGAGCGCGCGGAGGGGCTCGATGCCGAGCGGACCGACGTGATCATCAAAGGTCTGGCCCGCATGGCCGACTTTGTGATTTTGGATCTGCCGAGCTGGCCGTCGGCGGTAACCGCGACGGCAACAGCGCTGTCGGAATATGTGGCTCTGGTGACTGAGCGCGAACCGTTGGCTGTGCGTTGCGGGCAAGCAGCCGTCGCCCAGCTGAAAGAATGGGGCGTCAGTGAGCGGCAGGTCGGGGCGGTGGTGGTTGGCCGCAGCACGCTGCCGTTGGCGATGGATCTGCCAACGATTCGTTCGTTGCTGGGTTGTGGAATCTTGCGAATTGTTCCGTCGGCCGCAGCCGCCTGTTACAAGGCCTACGTGGACCGAACGCCGCTCGTGCTCTCGCAGCCCGACAATGAAGCGGCCGAAGTGTATCTCGATATTGCTCGGACATTGGCTGAGGCACGTGGTCTACGAACGGAAGCTGCATGAATCGTATCAACGGGTTAGTCAATTTCCTCAAGCGGCCGACTCTGACATGGAAGTTGTGGTGCTACTTCGCAGCACTTTCGCTCATCCCGCTGATCACCCTTCTGTTCATCCTGCAATCGGCCGCTGAACGCACCTTGCGGCAGCAGGTCTCGATGCGGATCGAGGCTGTTGCGGATCGCAAGGTTGCCGAACTGGAAGCCTTTTTTGCTACGAAGATCGCTGACGCGCGGGTGTTGGCGGCGACTCCGATTGTGCGCACTGCGGTCGAGCAATTGGCTCAGCAGGATGTCGGCGCAGCGGGCGGATCGCCGCTGGACGCTGTCCAGGAGCAAACGCTACGCGAGCTGCTCAGCGACTATGGCGGTGGACGCCAGTACGAGAAACTGGTCATCGCTTCGCCTAGCGGCAAGGTCCTATTCAGCGTCGCCGACTCGGCCAAGCCGGCCGTCAACAACTCCGGCGACACGTTTCCGACGGCGGAACTAAAGCCGGTGTTCGAGCAGTTGCAAACGACGCTGCAGCCAGTCACCGCGGCGTTGGCTGCGGCCGAGCACCAAGCTCACCCGGCGATTTTCTATGCGGCTCCAATCTTGCGTGGCCAGTCGCTCCTGGGGGTGTTGCTGGTCCAGATCCGCAGTGAGCAGGTTTACAACATGCTCAAACCCGACGGCGAGTTGGGGGAAACCGGTGAGATTATTGTTGGGCAACTGCGTGGCGATCTGGTGATGTTTGTCGCTCCGACGCGTCACGATCCGCAGGCGGCCTTTCATCGTTCGGTGCGGTTGGGAGATCCGCTGTCCCAGTCGCTTCAAAGGGCGGTTGCGGGAAAACGCGGCAGTGGGCAACTTCTGGACTACCGCGGTCAAGAAACGTTTTCGACCTGGCGTTATTTACCGCTCAGCAACTGGGGGTTAGCCGTCGAAATCGATGCCGATGAAGTCATGGCTCCGCTGCGCCGAGTGCGGATGTTGGCCCTGTTGCTGGGAGCTGTGGCGATGACGGTGACGATCGTCGTCGCCTGGTACGTGGCAACTTCATTGTCACGGCCGATCTATGAAATGACTGCCGCGGCGCATGCGATCGCTCGCGGGACACCCCACACGCGGCTGTCGGTGAAGCGAACCGACGAACTGGGGACGCTGGCGACGACGTTCAACGAGATGAGCGATGATCTGCATCAGATGCGGACAACGCTTGAAGAACAAGTGCAACATCGCACGCGTGAATTGCAGGAGCAGCGAGAACTTTTTCAAGAGCTTGCCGACAGCATTCGCGAAGTGTTTTGGTTGTCAGCTCCCGATTCAGCCGAGATCTTATACGTAAGCCCTGCTTATGAGACGATCTGGGGACGAACTTGTGAGAGCTTGTACGCTTCGCCCCGCTCATGGCTAGATGCGATTCATCCGGAAGACCAGGAGCACGCCAGTCAAGTGGTTCTGGCTGCCATCCAGAGTGGCAGCGTCTGGGAACGTGAGTTTCGGGTGATTCGGCCCAATGGCGAGATGCGCTGGATCCGTGACCGCGGTAATCCCATTCTGGATGAAAACGGTATGCTCAAGCGGCTCGTTGGGGTCGCTGAGGACATCACTCAACGTCGCCGCACCGATGAAGAATACGAGCAGTTCTTCAATGAATCACGCAACCTGCTGATGATCGGTGGCTATGACGGACATATCCGTAAGGTCAACCCCGCATTGCAACGCGCTGTAGGGTATTCAGCAGAGCACCTGTTGCAGACGCCGTTTCTAGAGTTCATTCATCCCGAGGATCATGAACGAACACTCCTGGAGATCGAACACGGCAGGCATCGAGGGTTTTCGAATGATTTCGAACTGCGGATCCTGCGTGCAGACGGCGAGATCCGGCAGTTCAGCGTGAACTCGACCACATCCAGTGACCAAGAATGTTTCTACATTGTCGGTGAGGATATTACCGAGCGCAAAGTGGTTGAGCAGGCGCTGGCGGAGTCGGAGCGTTTTGCCCGCTCGACCCTCGACGCGCTTTCCACGCAACTTGTGATTCTCGATGAGCAAGGAGTGATTCTCGCCACCAATCGTGCATGGCGTGAGTTCCATGGCGACAATTGTGACAGCAGTTGTCTCACGGTTGGTCACAACTTCCTTGAACATTGTGATCTGCAGTCATGCCACTACGGGCAGCACGCCAACGCAATGGCGTCCGGCATTCGTGCGGTGATTGCTGCCGAGATGCAAGATTTTAGCCTTGAATATTCTTGTCACTGGGAAGACGAAAAACGCTGGTTTGCGGTGCGCGTCACGCGTTTCGAGGATGAAGGTCCGATTCGGGTCGTGGTTGCGCACGAAGATATCACGGCTGCCAAACTGGCCGATGAGGAACGGCAGAAGTTCGTTTCCTTAGTTGAGAATTCGACTGATTTCATCGGCATGGCCACGCGTTCGCGGAAGGTGATCTACGTCAATCGGGCGGCCGCTGAACTGGCCGGCATTGATGATCCGAACAATTGCGTCGGCATGCCCGTCACCGATTTCGTTACTGAATCGGGGCGACGCGTGCTTTCCGAAGTTGTCTTGCCAGCGCTAGCGTCGGTTGGACGCTGGTCAGGTGAGATTCAACTTCGGAACTTCAAAACCGGGCAACCGGTGGAAACGCACTCGAGCATGTTCGTGGTCCGCGATCCAAGCAACGGCGAAGTGCTGTGCATTGCAACGGTGTCGCGCGATGTGACCGAGCAGAAGCAGGCTGAAAATGCACTGCGCGCGAATGAGTTGCGGATGCGCCGCCAACAAGATGCCTTGGTGGCATTGACCCGCCACAGCAGCCAACGCAAGGAACGGGGCACGCCGTATCATGCGATTACAGAAACGGCCGCTCGGACCTTAGGAGCCGCTCGGGTCAGCGTGTGGCGATTCAACGAGGATCGAAGTGCGCTGTGCTGCATCGATCTCTACGAGTTGGCGACGGGGCTCCATTCCGCGGGCCAGGAACTGACCGCAGCCGAACATCCGCGGTATTTCCAGTCGCTGAGCGATATGGATGTACTTGACGCAGGTGATGCGCTAGCTGACCCACGCACCTCGGAGTTTGCCGAGACCTATTTCCGGGCGTCGGGAATCACCGCAGTATTGGATGCTCCCATTCGCTTGGCGGGAGCCGCTGAAGGTGTCGTTTGCCACGAATACTTTGGTCCCCCACGACAATGGTCTGCTGACGAGAAGACCTTTGCCGTGGCGGTATCAAACCTGTTGTCGCTGGCATTCGAAGTGGAGGAACGCGAACGAGCGGAAGCCGATTTGCGCTGGCAGACCGCATTCTTGCGAGCCCAGACCGAAAGCAGTCTGGAGGGGCTGTTGGTGGTTGATGACCGGCAACAGAAGATCCTGCAAAACCGGCAATTCGCAGAGATCTGGCGAATCCCGCAACACGTGTTTGAACGGCCCGAGGAATCAACGTCTTTGAACTATGTCCTCAGCCAGCTCAAAGATCCCGAAGCGTTTATGGAACGGTTGGAGTTTCTCTATGCCAATCGGGATCAGGTCGCACGGGATGAAATCGAGTTGAAAGATGGACGGTTTTTAGACCGCTCATCAGCTCCCGTTATCGGTGAAGACGGCCATTATTATGGAAGGTTCTGGACGTTCCGAGATGTTACTAGCAACAAGCTTGCTGAGGAGGAACTGCAGCGCGCCAAAGAGGCTGCGGAAGCGGCCAATCGCGCTAAACAGGAACAGGTTGAGGAGCTGGAGCTTAAGAACGCACTCCTCCAGGAAGCTCACCAGGCGGCGGAGGCCGCTAACCGTGTGAAAGCCGGGCTGATGGCCGATCTGGCCGCTGCCCACTCCGAACTCGAAGCGTTCGTCCAGGCGGTCCCTGACATCCTCTACATGATCGATCCCAAGACCGGACGGATGTTGTGGTGGAATGGCAACCTCGAAAAGGTGTGCGGTCAAACCGCTGAGGAAGTTGCGGCGACCAACGCGTTCGATTACTTCCCAGAGAGCGAACACGAACTCATTCGCGAGACGCTCAAACGCGGTATGGAAACCGGCTTTGCCAAGGCGGAACTCCATCTCCGTGCTAAGGACGGAAGCATCCCTTATGAGTACAACACGACGCCCACTTACGACTCCGAAGGGAACATTATCGGGATGGCCGGCTCGGGCCGCGACATCACCGAGCGACTCGCGCTAGCCGAATCGATGCGCGAAGCGAAGGAGGCTGCTGAGTCGGCCAACCGCGCTAAGAGCGAGTTTCTGGCCAACATGAGCCATGAGATTCGCACGCCGATGAACGGGGTGATCGGGCTGACGGAGCTGGCGCTGGACACCGAGCTGACCAGCGAGCAGCGGCAGTACCTCGAGGCGGTCCGGCAGTCCGGCCACGCCCTGCTGCAACTGATCAACGACATCCTGGACTTCTCCAAAATGGAAGCCGGCGAACTGGTGATCGACGAGATCGATTTCAACCTCAGCACGGCCGTGGACCATGCGCTCAAGACCCTGGTGCTGCAGTCGCACCAAAAGGGGCTGGAGCTGCTGTGCGACATCCGCCCGGATGTGCCGGAGATCCTGATCGGCGACCCGGCGCGGCTCCGCCAGGTGTTGCTGAACCTGGTTGGCAACGCCGTCAAGTTCACCGCCCAGGGCGAGATCTTGGTCACGGTGGAACTGAAGAAGCTCGCGGCCGAGACCGCCTGGGTGACGTTCTCGGTCAGCGATACCGGGGTCGGGATTCCGGCGGACCGGCAGGAGGCGATCTTCGAAGCGTTCACGCAGGTCGACGGATCGACGACGCGCAACTATGGCGGCTCGGGCCTGGGGCTGACGATCTCCTCGCAACTGGTGCAGATGATGGGCGGGACGCTGCAGGTCCAGAGCGAGCCAGGCCAAGGCAGCCGGTTCTTCTTTACCGTGACACTGCGGCGTCCTGCCGCTCCGGCCAGCGACTCCGCGGTAACGGCCTCGGATGAGCCGCCGGTCTGCGGGGAACTGGCCGGTCTGCGGATGTTGGTGGTCGACGACAACACGACCAGTCGCCAGATCCTGGTCCGTACGCTGGCCGGCTGGGGAGTGGCAGTGGCCGAGGCCGACAGCGGTGACGAGGCGCTGGCAATTCTGCAGCACGAGGCCAACCGTGGAGAGCCGCTGGAGTTGCTGCTGATGGACGTGATCATGCCGGGGCTCGACGGTTTTGAGACCCTGGAGCAGATTCGCCGTGATCCGGTGTTGGACCTGCCGGCGATCCTGATGCTCAGCTCGGTGGACCGGCATGCCGACATTGCCCGGGCCCGGCAACTGCATGCCGAGGCCTATCTGGTCAAACCGGTGCTTCCCGGCGAACTGTTAGCAGCGATCCGCCAGGGGCTGACGCTGGAGCCTGCGGCGGCGTTTGCTTCGGCCGAGGAGCGTCAGCTCGAGCCGGCGGAGCTCTCGCCGGCGGGCGCTTTGCCAGCCCCACGCGGGGCCAGCTCCGAGCGTTCGCTGCGGATCCTGATCGCCGAGGACAATGCGGTCAACCAGTTGTTTGCTAAGCGGACGCTGGAGCGTGCCGGTCATGAGGCGATCGTGGCGGAGAACGGCGAGGAGGCGTTGGCGTTGCTGGACCAGCAGCGGTTTGACGTGATCTTGATGGACGTGCAGATGCCGACGATGGATGGTTTTCAGGCGACCGCACGGATCCGCGAGCGTGAGCAGGGGAGCGGCCACCACCAGCCGATCATCGCGATGACGGCCCACGCGATGAAAGGCGACCGGGAGCACTGCTTGTCGATGGGGATGGACGGCTATGTCTCCAAACCGATCCGCACCGACCTGCTGTTCGAAGCCATCGATGCCGTCCTGGCGTCACGTCCCTTTGCTACCGAATGTCAATCGTCTTCCTGTAAGCCGGCAATGCCAACGAATTATTTGGCAGAGGATCCGGTGTTCTTTCGCGAGCTAGCGGGGATGTTCTTGGAGGACTGTCCCCATTTGATGGCCAACATCCGGGAGTCGATCGACAACCGCGACGCTGCCGAACTGAAGCTGGCGGCTCATACGCTCAAAGGTTCCAGCGGCATCTTTACCGATCAACTGGCATTCGCGGCGGCGTTTGCCATGGAACAGGTCGGCCGCGACGCAAACTGGTCTCAGGCGGAGCCGGCGTGGTCGACCCTGCGTGAGGAAATGGACCGGCTGTGCGCTCAGTTGTCGGCATTGTCGGCCACGCCCTCATCGGCAGGGAGTTAGCACAGACGGCGGTGCTCGCCCGCGACATTAGTGGGGAGTCTGAAAGTGCACCAGCGGCCGTTTCTTTTGGATCGACTACTGCGGGGCCGGCTCAGCGAAAATCACCAAACGCTTGGCTCGGTTGATACCGATCAGGGCAACGTTCAAGTCGTTCTCCGAAGCACCATCACGTGAGGCGTCGGCACCAGGATCAACGGCAAACCCCTGTCCTGTGAAAGGCACTGAGCGGCGATCGATCCACTCCAGTTCGCTACCGGTCTGCGGCAGGCGGAAACGATAGATCACCGGGTGATCGTGATCGGTGACCAATAACGTATCTTTATGCCAGATCCCACCGGACAGGCTGTACTGGCCAAGATACTGATAGAGTTGAGCGGGATAGGTCCAGCGGCCGGTCTCTTGCCACTGATCGTCGTATCGCACGAGTCGGGTTTGACGTTGATCAGCTCCATAGAACGCGAAGTTGCACCACCAGGCGTCCTGATAACGCACTGCCCAAGTCAAGCTGCCGTCGCTGATTCCGAAGCTTTTGAAAGCGGTTAACTCGCCGGTGGCCAAGTCAACCGCTTTGATTTCGCTGGTGTTGGGCTGCTGTGGATAGTTGGAGTGAGCGCACAACAACTTGCCTTGCCAGAGGAAACCACTGTTGAGGTGGCTGGCGTAACCACCGTGACTGAGCCACAGTCGCTGCCAGGTGTTTCGGTCGTAGGCGGCAACGGCCGTGCTACTGATCACATACACGTGCCGCTCGTCAGCAGCAGCCGCTTGATGAGCTTCGGGGGCCGGATGCGAGGCCGACAATGTCCAGCCGGCTTGAACCGCCGCAGGAGTCGCCGCTGCCGCATTATCACTGGCGCGCGGAGCTGGCGTATCCGCGATGGCGGGTGAGGTGGCAAACAGCAACAACAGCAGAGCGATCGGTCGCCGTCGAGGAGCGACCGATCGAGTTTTCCATACAAGCATTGGCAGGACGATCAAGAGCCAAAGGGATCGCCGCCGAACGGATCGGCGTCAGCCGGTGGAGCGGCAAACGGATCCGCTCCGCTGTCAGGTGCCGCAAACGGATCGGCAGGGGCGGCTGGGTTAGCGGTTTGCGGTGCTGCTGCCGGTGGGGCAGCGGTGTCATCGGCGAACGGATCGACTAGCGTATCTTCCAAGGCATCCGGCGATTCAACCTGCGGCTCGCCGCCGGCCATCGCGCCTTCATCAAAGGGGCTTGGGACATTGGCAGGGGCGGCCGGAGCTGGGGCGACCGGAGCAGGACGGCGGGACGGAATCGCTGGTGAGGTGCGCGGTTGCGGTTGACTACGCAGAACTTGCGCTTCGGCTGCCTGGGCATCGGAGTACCGACGTTGAGCACGGGCGGCCGCTTCGGCTTGATAATCCAGTCGTGCTTGTTGGCGGATGCGTTCGATCTGCATCCGCTGGACACCTTGGACTCGGGTCAAAGCGCGGCCCACTGCTGGTCCGAAAGTGCCTAGCGCTTCGATCCGTGCGCCCTCGTGAAAATCACCCTCCGCTTCATCCGGGCGACCGGTAGCCAGGCTTGTCAAGCCGCGGAAGTAATAGGGACGAGGATCGTTAACTCCGCCCTCGATCGCCCGCGATAACAACTCGTACGCCTTGGCATAATCGTGACTGTAGTAGGCATGCACTCCGCTGCCGTAGAGTTCAGCCAGCACGCCGCTTTGAGCCAGCGCCACGCGCGACGCAGAGGGAAGTCCCGGCACGCCGGTGCCCATGACGGCCGTGAGAAGCCCCGCGAAAACGAGCGACGATCGGTACATAGCCAAAGATTCCTATGCAAACAGAAGTATCGAGAAGCGACCGCAGACTGGGGTCGGGTGCGATGATGACAGCGATGACAGCCGCGAATCTAAAATAATTCGCTAACCTGCCCAGAGCAAACAAATAGTCGCTTTGATCAAGGTTCGTTGATTCCTTCCCAGGATGGACAGCTGCAAAACCGGTACCGCATCCTCCTGATGGCTGGAAAGGATCCAGACACTAGCGGGCCGCCGCCAGAGGTCACGACAGCGAGAGCAGCGGGGCGGCTGGCGGACCACTTCCCGCAAGCGTGTACTACTGCTCGGCCGCTGCGGTCAGCGACTCAATGGCCGCCTGCAGTTGAGGGTCTACCGACTCATCCTTGAGGTCTCGGCTTGCCGAGACGGGGTAGCTTACCTGCTGCCAGTGCTGAACCAGTTTTCGATAACCATCTTCGGTGATCTTGACCTCAAAACCTTGATCAGGAATGACGCCCCACTCCTCTTCTTCCGGAGCGTTATCGATACGGTGAATGTTGCGCCCGTTAGGCCGATAATACCGAGCGGTCGTCAATTTCAACGCACTGCGGCCAAACTCCAGCGGCAACAGGTTCTGCACGGTCCCTTTACCAAAGGAGCGCGAGCCGACGATCGTCGCCCGCCCGTGATCCTGCAGACACGCAGCCAGAATCTCACTGGCCGAAGCCGAATTGCCATCGATCAACACCGCCATCGGAATGCTCGGATCGACCAGCGTTCCCGGTGTGGCTTTGAACTCATTGTCAATTTCGCCACCCCGCTTCTTGATGGTGACGATGGGGCCTGCCTCAAGAAAGTCATCACAGATCTCAACCGCCGAGAGCAACAGACCGCCGGCATTGGCGCGAACGTCGACAATCAGCGCCTCAAACTCGTTGTTCAGCTCCGTCAGGACTTGACGCAGTTCTCCTGCGGTTTTGTCACCGAAGCTGGTGATGCGAACGTAGGCGATTTGCGGATGTTCACGCAGGCGGAATTGCCAGCGATTGTCTTCGCCGCGGTAGGCACCGACGACCGACTCGAGCGAAATCGTCTCGCGCCGCAGCCGGATTTCGCGTTCCTGCGACGCATCGTCGACTTCCCGACGAACGGTGATCACGACTTCGCTGCCAGCAGGGCCGCGCAGACGATTGCTGACTTCGCGGATCGGCAACCGCGACACATCCTGACCAGCGACGGTGAGGATTTCATCACCTGGCATCACACCGGCGGCGAGCGCCGGTGAACCGACCAGCGGCGTGATCACGCGGACCGGTTGGTCGGGCTCGGGTTGTTCGACGAGGATGCCAACACCAGCGAATTCCTGATGCAGCATGTCGTTGAATGCGGAGTACAGCTCCGCTGGAATGAACTCGCTGTGTTGGTCCAGCCGCGATGTCATTCCGGTCATCGCAGCCTCCACCAGCGATCCACTATCGATCGGATCGACGTAATACCGGTCGATCATTTCAATCGCATCGCCGATCACGACTGCTTTGCGAACTCGCTGGGCGGTCGAGAAGCAGATCATCGCAATCAGACAGGCGACGACGATGATATGGAAATTGCGGGGAGGCATTTCGAAGAGGTTCCTCGGCTGAGCGGAGCGGCTCAGCCGGACAAAGCTTCATGGTTTTCCAAGGCTGTCACGCGCAACCACGGTAGCTGCGGCGGACAGTCCAGGATTACTGCGGCAGACGGTCGTTCTGAACCTTGGGGAGTTCCCCAGTCAGACCTTCGACCATAAACGCCACAACGTCCTTGATTTCCTGTTCCGTGAGGTTCAGCGGCTTCATCTTGTCGCTCAGCCAGGGATTCTTGTGGCCGCCGATGTTGTACCACTTCATCACTTCTTCCAACGTCGCTTGGCTGCCATCGTGCATATAAGGCGGGGTCTGGACAACATTGCGCAGAGTCGGCGTCTTGAAAGCTCCGCGATCCTTGTCGTCCTTCGTAACCTCATACCGCCCCAGATCGGGCTCGCTGGCGTCCATGCCGACTCCAATGTTGTGGTACTGCTCGTCGCTGAAGTTGGCGCCGACGTGGCAAGCCGTGCAGTTGGCCTTGCCGAAAAACAGAGTCATTCCATTCTTCGCCGACTCGCTCATCGGATTCTGCTCAACCGCACGGGTCAGGCTGGTGTACTGTTCGAACAGTTCCGGATCATCTTCGCGCAGCGCGTCGAGGTCTTCCACTTCGGCGGCGAACAGACGTTTGAAGTTCCGCAGATCGTTTTCGTAGTCGTAAGGAGTCGGCCCGGTTACCAGCACGCGTTCGAACGATGCCAATGCCTTACCGACGTTCAAAATCGTCAGACCGTCTTCGAAGATCGCGTCGAATTGCAACTTGTATCCGGGAATGCCGGCCAGGCATTCAACACAGGCTTCGTGTGTGCTGCCCATTTCAATCGGGTTAGCGATCGGTCCGATCGCTTGGTCTTCGAGCGTCGAGGCGCGACCATCCCAGAATTGCTCGCGGCTCAGCAGGCGGTTGTAGGCAACCGGGGTGTTGCGACCGCCCTCTTGGCCATCGACACCGATGCCAAACCGGGTGTCGGCACCGTAGGCGAGCGTCGGTGAGTGGCACGACGCACAGCTGATGGAGCCGTCTGAGGAGATCCGAGGATCGAAGAAGATCTGACGTCCTAGTTCAATCTTGGCACGCGTGACCGGGTTCGCTTCGGGGATGAAAGCGTTGGCTTGACCCGCATCAAGTCCCTTGGGCAGTTCCAATTCCAGCGGGGCATGATTGATCGGATCGGCCAACCATTTCTGCAACTCTTGGATCGTTAGCGGGCCCTCGCCTGGAATCCCGGCGGTCAGCGTTGGGTCGCCGAGCGCCACCTTGATGGGCTGGGCGGCCACTGCTGAGCCGCTGAACAGCAGCCCGGCCACCGCGGCCAGGACTTGAGTTCGACGGCGAAGCGATAAAAATCCTCGATCAAACGTCATGGAAGAACCCTCGTGAGTGTCGTTTGCAAATGAATCTCAAGTATAGCACGATTGGCACAGCCAATTTACCGCGATCCCGTTAACCAGTGCTGCACCATGATAATCCGTCCGGTATGCCGAGCCGACCTGGGGGCGGTGATGTCGCTGATCAACCGCGAGATCACAGGAGGAGTCAACATCTTCCGGCTTGTGGAGCTAGATGACATCGCCGCGGAACGGTGGTGGAATCTGCATGGCGAGGGACGCTACCAGGCGATCGTCGCTGAACGGGTTGAAGCGGACGAGGCTGACGAGCCGGCGAGCCCACAATTTGCTGGCTGGGCGACGCTGACTCCGCACTCCGCCTACGAAGGCTATGACCGCACGGCGGAGTTATCGGTCTGGGTGGAACCGGGAATGCGCCGCGGCGGCTGTGGTCGGGCGCTGGTCGAAGCTCTGCTCGCTAGTTGCCCGCAGCGAAATATCCGCACCGTGATCTCGCGGATCGAGTCCAACAATGTGCCGAGTCTGCGTTTGCATCAGGTCTGCGGCTTTGAGCAGGTGGGGCTGCTGCGCGATGTCGGTGAGAAGTTCGGGCAGTCGCTGAGCGTCGTATTCATGCAGTATCACGTGTAGCGATCGGCGATTGGACAAGCGCGGCGATCTTTCGGCCGGTAACGCTCAGTGGCACCTCTTCCCACTGCCCGGGCCGAACCAAGCGGTAATCGTCGGATGGAAGTGAGATCGATGTCGCTCGAATCGGTGCCGCGCGGTGCACCTGCAACGTGATCCGATAGCGGGTGACGGTGTGCCGAATCGTCGCCAATGGCTGCTGTGGTGTTAGCGGCTGGATTTCACACCCGACCCGCTGCGAGAGGGCTGCGGCTGCGTGCTGGACCGTCGGCAGGTGGTCTTCGGTCCAGCGAGGAAAGTCCCATAGACCGGCCCAGCGTTGACCGCTGGGGACCCGGCACAGCAGCACCGCGTCGCTGTCCGTGATCGGCACCACAAACGCATACTCCTGACGCGGTTGATAGTCGAGCGAAGTGACCTTCCCGGGAATCACATCCTGGAGGCCCAGCGCGTACGCCTGACAGCTTGTGCGAACACAGCAGTGATCACACTGCGGCGACTTCGGCTTGCAGACCAATGCTCCCAGTTCCATGGCAGCTTGGTTGAATCGCCCTGATCGCTGCCTCGGCAACATCGCCGTAGCGATTTCCCACAGCGTCTCCTTGGTGGCCGGGGCAGCAACCGGTTCCCGCAAACCGGTCCAGCGGCTGTAGACGCGGACGGTGTTGCCTTCGAGGATCGGCAGCCGCTGATCGCCCGAGATCGACAGAATCGCGCCAGCGGTGTAGCGACCAATACCCGGCAGCGCGAGGGTGTCCTCGTAGGTTCGTGGAAACACTCCATCGTGCTTCTCTACGATCTGTTTGGCGGCCGCCTGCAGCGAGCGGGCGCGGCGGTAGTAGCCGAGCCCTTCCCACAACCGCATCAGCTCTTGCTCATCTGCCGCTGCCAAATCCGCAATCGTGGGATAGGTGGCCAAAAACCGCTGGTAATAACCGAGAACCGTGGCCACCTGGGTCTGCTGCAACATGATCTCGCTGACCCACACGTGATACGGGGTTGGGTCGGAGCGCCAGGGCAGTTCGCGAGCGTGCTGTGCAAACCAGCGGAGCAGATTCCGCCGCAGTTGCTGACGCCACCGCGGATCATGCCAAATCGTGGCTGTCCCCGATGCAGCGTCCTGCGTGGAGACCGCCGCGGACCCCGATTTTTTCGCTGACCGACTCGTCATTCGCCGTCGAGTCTTCCGAGTGTCACGTTGGCGGTGCCGGTCTCGCCCTGCCGTTCGTAGACGATCTGAATCTCAGCACCAGCAGGATGTTCAGCGATTTGAACCTGCAAGTCATCGAAGGTCCGAATCGGCTCACCATCGAACGAGACAATCACGTCACCCACTTCCAGTCCGGCATTGGCTGCGGCGCCGCCAGCCTTCAGCCCATCGATCTGGCAGCGCGGCGAAAAGCTATTGCAGATCACACCGAGAAAGCCGCCCTCCTTGTACTCCAGCCGCAGCCCAGGGAGCGCGTCGGCGATGCGTTCTTTTCCTTCGGGAGGAATCCCGGTGCCCATCAAGCCAAGCGATCCCCGCACCGGCAACCGGGCGATTTTCTCGGCATCGTCGATTCCCAACCGGACGTAACGAAACTCCAGTTCATCGATCCGCTGCAGCTCGCTGAGTGGCGCAAAAATATCATCGCGGACCGTTGCATCACGCATCACAATCGTCCGCAAATCAGGCATTTTGACGACCTGTTCCAGCACTTCTTGTCGCACGGCCTCGCCATCGATCAGCGCGATTTCGACGCGTTTGACCCAGCGGAGCCAACTCAGTGCTTTGATATCGCCTTTCCACTTCTTGTCGATCCAAACGACTTCTTGGTTATTGATCGCACGAGAATGGATCACATACTCACGCAGTCCGATTTGGACGCCCGCGGCACTCAGTTTGTGATAGGCCTGCGATTCGCGATTGCGGCGGAGGTCGTCGATCGCAGCGCGGGCTCCGACCGCCGCGCTGCCGCTCCCCTGGCCTGCCAGTTCATTCAGCGCTGCCCAGGCGCCACTTTCATCGTCGGGAGCTTGCGCTGCGGCAAGCGATTGCAGAATCTCCAGTGCTCGCTGAGTCAGTTCCAACTTGCCCGATTGCGCGGCCTGCACGAGCGGCCCGACCGCTTGATCGCCCAGGCGGTTGAGTTGCTGAGACGCCAATTGACGATGTGAGAATTGGTCGCTGTCGAGTTGCTCGAGCCAGTATTCGATCGGTCGCTGATCGCGATCCAGCCGTGCTGCAGATGGATCAACCGGAGCCTGAGCCGAGGCCCCCAGCGGGCAAACGCAACCGGCGAGAACCAGCAGAGCGACAACCAACGCGCAAGGTAAGGGCTTCATAGCAACGGGTTGCAAAGGGGACCGGGTGCAGGAGGATGGAGCTGGTTCATTGTACCGGATCGTCCCTGCGGTGAAGCCCAGGATTGTCGACGGCCAGCTCATCGGTGCTCACTGCCTCGCTTACCAAAGCGGCTGCGTCACCCGTACGTGACACCAGCACCGGATTCAGCTGCGGGTCGTTGTACATTTTGAGCTGGTAAAAGGGCTCGTGTCGCCGCCGACCCGCAAAGATGTCGGCCAGAAGGCGCTCCAGAGCGGTGGCGAGCCGATCACGCTGGGCCCGACAGAGCTGCAGGCTGGCTCGGATCTTTGCGACCAGCACCGGATCGGTGGTCGCGTCGCAGCGTTCTTGGAGGTGATAGAGCCGCAGCGCCAGAATCGACAAGCGATCGATTGCCGATCCCGGAGTTTCCGTATTGAAATCGGCCTGCGGTTCGACATGCACCGCTCGACTGGCCAGTTCGTTCGCAATCGCCTGATCGATCTGTTCGATCGCGTTGTTCCGCTGCTGGTTCAGCGCGTCGATGCGGCGTTTGACGGCCGCGATCACCGCATCGGTAGCAGCAGGATCGCGTGCCGAGTCTTCTTCGTGCCAGAGCTGAAAGTTTAACTGGTGATTGAGCAGCACGGGCTCCATCAGCGGCTGTGGCGAGTTGCCGATCCGGGCCAACAAGCCGGTCTGAGAAACCGGCTGCTGATGCCACAGGATGACAGCTTGCGATTGCCACCGAATGAGCTCGTCGCTGGCGATCACCGCCGACTCCTAGACCTCTTTCTCGGCGATCCAGCTCATCATGCGGCGGAGCTTGCGGCCGACTTGTTCGACCGGGTGGTTTTGCTCGCGGCGGCGGGTCGCCTTGAAACTTGGAGCATTGGCTTTGTTTTCCAGGATCCACTGGCGAGCGAATTCGCCCTGTTGGATTTCGGCCAGGATCTTCTTCATCTCCGCCTTGGTCTGCTCGGTGATGATCCGCGGACCGCGGGTGTAGTCGCCATACTCAGCGGTGTTGCTGATGCTATAACGCATGTAGCTCAGGCCGCCCTGATAGAGCAGGTCGACGATCAACTTCAGTTCGTGCATGCACTCGAAGTAGGCCATTTCAGGCTGATAGCCGGCTTCGACCAGCGTTTCAAAACCGGCTTTGACCAGTTCGCTGACGCCGCCGCAGAGCACCACCTGTTCACCGAACAAGTCGGTTTCGGTTTCTTCGGCGAAGGTCGTTTGAATGACACCACCCCGGGTACCACCGATGCCCTTGGCGTAGGCCAGACCGATCTTCTTGGTCGATTCAGCCGCGCCGTCTCCTAGCGCGATCAAACACGGCACCCCACCGCCCTTTTCGTACTCGCTCCGCACCAGGTGCCCTGGGCCCTTGGGGGCGACCAGCAGCGTGTCGATGCCCTTGGGTGGCTCGATCTGGCCGAAGTGAATATTGAACCCGTGCGAGCACATCAGGATGTTGCCCGGGCTGAGGTTGTCGCGAATCTCGTTGCGATAAATGTCGCCCTGAACTTCATCGGGCAACAGCACGTTGATCACGTCGGCCGCCTTGGTCGCTTCGGCGATCGACAGCGGCTCAAAGCCGTGCTCAACGGCGAGGTCGTAGTTGGCCGAGCCTTTGCGCTGGCCGATGATCACGTCACAACCACTATCGCGGAGGTTTTGCGCTTGGGCGTGCCCCTGTGAGCCGTAGCCGAGGATCGCGATCTTCTTGCCTTTGAGATCCGACAGGTCGGCGTCGTTGTCGTAATAAATCGTTGCAGCCATGGCAGTAAAACTAGCTCCGGGTGGTTTTTGTGGAAGAAGGTGGCTGTGAAGGACAGGTAATCAATCCCAGGGCCGCCGCGCGTACGGAGCGGGCGGCGCAGGGGAGTCAGCGCCGCTAGAGGGCGTCGCTTGGCATTTCGTCGCGGTCGAGCTGTTCGGCGCTGCGGACCATGGCAATTCGCCCGGTGCGCACCAGTTCGGTGATTCCGAACGGAGCGATGCGGTCGATGAACGCTTTGACTTTGTTCTCGCGTCCGCTGATTTCGATCATCACTTCGCTCGGGCCCACGTCGACGATCCGGCCACGGAAAATGTCGACCAATTCGCGAATCTCGCTACGCGGTCCTCCCGGAGGTGCTGAGACCTTGATCAACGCCAGATCGCGTTCGACAAAATCCTTGCTGCTGATGTCCTGGACTTCGACGACGGTGACGATCTTTTGCAACTGCTTGCTGATCTGTTGTTGCACGCGATCGTCGCCGACAATGACAAACGTCATCCGCGACAGGTGAGGGTTTTCGGTTTCACCGACGGCCAGTGAATCGATGTTGTAGCCGCGGCTGGCGAGCATTCCGGAGATGTGCGCAAGCACACCGGGAACGTTCTGAACCAGCGCAGAGAGCACGTGACGTTTGACAGGCTCGGCCATGGGACGGCGGACCGGGGCAAAAGGGAAAGGAACGGACAAGCCCGGACCGTGACAACACAGGATACCGGAGCTTTGAGCGACGCATGATAGTTTTGCCCTACCGGACCAACAAGGGCGGCGGGCTGCCGTTCAGACCGGCGTGGCTTGGGTAGGCTGCAATCGATACACTACAAACCGGTTCTCGAACGGTTATCAGCCAGAGGCCAAACGCGGACAGTGGGTTCACGCGGCCAGGCTGGGATTGAGCGGAAACCGCGCGGTGACCCGCGGCACTCGCGTCAGCCGCGCACCGGAATACGCCTGTGGCTATGGGATTTTTAGTTCAACTACCGGCTTATCGCGGTCCTGTCGACCTGCTGCTGTACCTGGTCCGTCGCCAGGAAGTGGGGCTGCAGGGATTGGCGATTGCGCGGGTTGTCGAACAGTACCTCGAGTACATCGAGCTGCTACAGGAGCTCGATCTGGGCGACGTCGCCGATTTTCTGGACCTGGCCAGCACGCTGGTGGAACTCAAGAGTCAGGCGGTGTTGCCGAAGATCGAAGTCGATGAAGAGGAAGCCGATGTTCCGATCGACGATGGCTCGCCCGAACAACTGATCGATCGGTTGCTGGAATACAAACGGATTCGCGACGCCGGTGAAGTGCTCGAAGAGATGAGCCAGCGGTGGCAACAGCGTTTTGGGCGGCTCTGCGAAGATCTGCCGGCCCGCCAGCTCGATCCTGGCAGTCAACCGATTGCTGACCTGCAGCTTTGGGACTTGGTCAGCACGTTTGGTCGCATCATTCGCGAGTCATCAGGGCCGCCGCCGACCGAGGTGATCTATGACGACACCCCGATTCACGTTTACATGCAGCGGATTCACGCCCGGCTAGAAACAGAGTCGCAGGTCGCACTGGTCGACCTGTTGCCGCCAGGGGCCCACAAATCAGCCCTGATCGGCTGGTTTCTTGCCGTACTGGAGCTCAGCCGTCACCACGGAGCGGTCGCCCATCAGGACGAGTATGGTGACATCATCATTCGCCGTGGCGAGCGTTACAGCAGCACGCTCCAAGTAGCTGAAGTCGACAACTACTCGGCGGCAGGCATCCGCGCCAGCAATATGCCGACGCAGATGCGCTAGCCGCCTATCGCAGTTGAAACCGGCCGGCCCCACCATGCACCGACCGGATTTCGGGTCAGCTAGGCGTCGCGAGTCAGCTGACGGTAATGACCAGTCCCGAATTACCAACCCCGGTAGACCGGACCAATCTGTAGCGAGAATCCGGTGCCGCGGGGCGGAGCATAGTACGGATAGCCATAAGATGGCCGATACGAACGGTAGTACCCGCGGTATGCTGGAGCGCCGAATGCGGGGCCGCGGAAATACGGTTCATAGCCATAGCGGTACCCGTTGTAATAAGGCGAGTACCGATAAGACCGGTAGGGTCTCACCGGGGGAACATACACCCGGCCAACTCCATAACGGATGACTGGACCATAATATTGGGCCTGTGCTGGCTCGGGTGCGAGCATCGTCCCGCCTAGCATCAGCGTGCCGGCCAGCAGAATCTTCTTAAACATCGTTCCTCTCCTGTGCGATAGGTCACCGCAGTCGCGGGGCATTAGCTGCGCTCATGGCGTCTGGGTGACAGACAACAGTCGTACAGGTGCATACTGCATGCCAAGTGACGAGCTGCAGCTGGACGGCCAGGAAACACGGGGGCGTCGCAGCTGCAGTTGGCACAGCCGAGGTGACGTAACTTTTTGGGGCCGAAGCGTAGTTAAACCGGTATCATCTGCGGTCGCGGAATTAGACTGGATGAGACGAAGCTGACGATTTTGCACATGGTGCCGCCGTCAGCGGATGTGCAACAGCTTGTCGCATTTGCAGACCGATATCCCTCGATAATCGCTGGCCGGTAGCCGTTGCTGCCCAAGGCGGACCAGCACCACTGCTTGGCATTTCTTCCTGCGCGGTGGCCCAGAATCCCAGAAGGTTCACGGAGAAACCGAAGCCATGCCGATCCTGCGACTATTGATTACGGGAACGATTCTTTCCACCGCGCTGGGTGCAAGTCTCGCTGAGGCTGCCGGTCCGCTCGCCCGACACCTCCAAGGCGGAGCCGTGGGCGGCGGTGGCGAGTACGTCGTCAGCAGCCAGGTGATCAGCGACGAAGTGGTCGGTGGCACGACGGAGTTCGTCGGCGACATCGCCAGCGGCAATGTGGTGGGCGGGATCCCTCGCACCTACGGATATCCCGATCTGTTCTACAACAATTACACCCAGGGATCTGCCAACGCGACCAACGCGCAAATGTATGTATCCCCGGTTCCGACACCTCCGTTTGTCGGCCACACCTTCATCACCTATCAGCCGTTTCTGCCGGAAGAGATGCTGTATTGGCATACCAACCGCTACCACAATTACTATGACGGCGGCCGGGGGATGAATCACACCAAAATCCACTACTACGGCCCGCCGGTGCGCACGGGAGTAAGCAATCTTTACTGGAATTACCTGCGGATTCCTCGCTAAGGCTTGTTGCTCGACCTGGCTTCCGTGCTCCCGTCAATTCAGCGCCTTTCAACCGTCGGTTCCAGCATGAAGACTCATCTGACACTCCTCTTGGCAGCCGTGTTGACCACCGGCTGTCTGCTCGCCACGCCCGCGAAAGCGGTGGATCCGCATGCGGTTACTCAGTTGTGGGCGATGCGGCACGCCGACCAGCGGCCGTGGCACGGCAACTACTATTACATGCCTTACGGGCATCCGACCGCAGTGGTGGTGCCGCCGACAGCACACATGCGGCAGACATACTCTTGGGGCGTGAGCCAGAACCTGAGTTATCCGCTGACGCACCAGTACGGACGCAATGCGTCTTACCCTGGGGCGTTACCGCCGGGCTCGTTCCTACCAACCCCGGCCTGGCCCAGCCATACCGACCAGTTCGGACTCTACTACGTCCGCGCACCCTGGTAGCCTGCTCGGCCGTTCGCTCGCGGCGCGTCGAAAGTTAACGGCGATCCGGTGAACGGGGCGGTGTTTCGGGATCGTCATCGCTCTGCCCCGGTCGTTCTTCCCGGGGTGGTTCCGACGCATCCTGTTCGGATTCCGCATCATCGGGCAATTGGCTTCCGAACAAGCGAGCGATCTCTTGTTCGGTGATGAAGTCGCTGTCGCTGTAGTCCTCGTCGTCGTCTTCGACGATCCCGGTCTCTAGTAACTCATCCGGCGGCGACTGGTCATCCTCGGGGATCCAGCGGATGGTCGGCCGCGGTGGGTCAGCCAGCGCTTCATCGCATTCCAGCGCCCGCCAACTGACGCCGCCTGGACCATCGGCGGTGTCACCTTCTTCAAACCCGTCGCCATCGCGCAGCAGGAACAGAGAAGCGTTGCGTAAGAACTCCTCGACCTCGGAGGCCTTGTACGCGTCGGCTACAAACACCGCTTCCATGTCTGGCAGATCGAACTGTCCATTGCCCACCGTGTCCATCAGTGACCAAGTCTCAGTGGCTTGATACAGCCGGACATTGGTCCACATATCTAGCGGCGGAAAATCGTGCAGCCAAGCGTGGTTGAGTCCCTGACGCAGTCCGGTAGCGTCGCGGAGCACTTCGCCGCCCGGATTGAAATAGCAGATCGCTCCGGGCAACTCCATCAGCGGTGAGATCACCTTCATCAGAAACTGCAGTTCGGCCAGCGAATCGTAATCCTCGGGCAGCAACCGCGTTTCTTCGTCATCAGCATCTTCGTGATCTTCGCCTTGGCCAATCACATAGCTGGTAAGCAGGCGAATATGTGCGGCATGTCGCTTCGAGGCTTCTCGCCCTTCTTCCCAGCCCCAGGACTGTTCACAAGCGCGGCTAAGGCAGCCGGGAAAAGCGAGCGGTCCAAACTGCCCCAGCGACCAAGCGACGAACAATTCCGCCGAGTCCTCAGGGTCACCCATATCGTCCGGCCAAGGCTGCGCCGAAAGCGAAACCAAGACGTGGCCCGCAACCTCTGGTCGAAATTGCAGCACCAACGTTGTCGTTGGATCGGCCGAGCCGAGTGAATCGTGTCGACCGACAATCTCAAAGCCGCTCAGCGCTGATTCGATTTCTTTGGGATCAATTGCTCGCTCCAATAGCACGCAGATCCCTTGGGTAAATAAACCCTTGGCCATCGCCACCCCTTCAAGTCAGAATCCCGCATCGTAACCGGCTGGCGGCTCATGGGCGAGGGTGTGTCTGATTAGGCGGCCCGGCGCACCGCAGCAGCCGCAGACGGGAGCGGATAGGCGCTCGGCGCCGCTGCCGGTTCACTGTGGTCGATCGGTTCTGCTGAGACTTGTTGCAGCGACTCGCTTGCAGGTTGACGCCAACGGGCGCGGAGCCGCAGTCCTGCGTGGTAACTCGCTAGACAACATCCTACCGTTAGGGCACTAACCCACAGCGATTTGGCCAGTGGCGACAGCTGGGGAAATAGCAGCTTGGTATCGATCTGCAACAGCGCCACCAGCGGATGATGCGCCAGATAGATCCAGAAACTGGCAGCCGCCATCATCGTGATAAGACGAGTGCCGACCGAGGATCGTGCCAGCCCCGGGGCCAGGCGATGCGCAACACCGATCAGGCCGAGCGACAGGCACCATGCAGCAGTTACCGTCACCGTCGCCAGCACCGTTCGACTGGCAACGCTAATGTCGAATGCTAATGAACTGGGGTCACTGCGTTCGATCGCCCACTGTCCCAGCACGACCGCAGCCGCAGCCAACACCGCGCCACCGGATACTAACTGCACCGCCCAGCGATTCACCGCATTCCACTGCGGATCCTGCCGGGCGATCCACAGGCCGCCGAAGAAAAACGTGCCGCTATAGAGCCACTTGGTCGGAACCGGCAAGAAGGCATGCTGAAAACCAAACACCACTTCGGGAGCCAGGATCAGCGTGCCCCAGCCCGCCAGGATCAGCAGCGTCAGAGCGGCTGCGGCTCGCCGGTGCTCCACCGCAGCTGGCACGAGCCGCGACAGGCTGGCGAGGAAACGCGACCGCGCAGCTACCGCCAGCACCACGCAGTACAGAAACACGTAGTGCAGGAACCACAGGTGGCTGAGCCCCAGCAGGTGCTCGCGCTGCGACTTGGGAATCTTGAGTTTCCACAGCCGGTCGGCCGCGAGCTGGCCATCGATCACCCAGCCCGTGAGCCACACGTAGTAATCCAACGGCAGCAGCAGAATCGCGGCTGCCAGCAGGGGGCCGAGCAAACGCCGCGCGCGTGAGGCGATGAAGTTCGCTCCGCCGCCACTAGCCCAGCTGCGATACGCGAAGTAGCCAGCCAACAGTAAAAACAGCGGCATGATGAACAACTCGATTGTCCAAAACGTGGCGCTCACGAACCGACTGCTGCTGTCTTGGGTCGCCCATACCAGCCCTGGCATCGGGTGCGACAAATAGGGGACACCTGCGTGTAGGTACACCACGAGCAGCGCTGCTATGGCACGTGCCAGGTCAGGCCCCAGCGCTCGGCTGACGACTGGTGGATCGAGATGCCCGGTGGCTGATTCACCGTCAGCGTTGCTAACTTCTTCGCGACCAATGGTCTCGCGGGCAAGGCTGATGTTCATGGTGACTCACGTACGTAAAAGGCAGTGGGCGATCGCATTAACGGCGCAGCGGCGATCCCGCTCGATCACTGTCGCCTAAGTGCGCGAGTCGTGACCGAGCTTGAGCAGCATTGGGGCTATCGCCGAACCGACTCAGCAGTGCGGTGTAGCAGGTGGCTGCCTCGCGGCTTCGTCCCACTTTTTCAAAGGCTTTTCCGGCCTGCAGCATGGCGGCAGCGGCCCATTGGCCGTTTGTGTCGAGCGCCTCGACCCGACGGTACTGGTCGATGGCTTCGGCGTATTTACCTTGTAGGAAGTAGGTCTCGCCGATCAGCCACTGGGCCCGCGGCCGCAGTTCGGCAGCCGATTCGGTTGCCCGCACGATGGCCGACAGCCGCTCGCGGGCTTCATCCATGCGAGCCCGGCGGATCGCTAGTTCGGCTTCCAGCATTCCCACCAACGCCAAGCCAAACGGATCGTCTGCTGCCGCCTGGGCGGCAGCTTGCAGCCGGGAGCTTGCCTGTTCGACCGAACCGTGAGCGGTGGCGACTTCTGCCCCACGCAACAGGGTCGGAAAGTCGTCGGCATGATGGACATCGATGATAGCGTCCCACCAGGGCAAGGCATCGTGACTGCGCCGCGTCTGCATCAACGATTCTGCGAGCAGGCGATCGATCGCCAGTTGCCGTGCGTTGGTCCCGTTCTCGTGCGGTTGCAGTGGCGGTTGCCGCTGTTCCGCAATGAGCGCAAGCAGAGACCAACGCTCCATCAGTCCCGCCCAGCGACACGCCGATTCGCTGGCGGCCGGCAGCGACGACGGCCTGTCAGCGCTGTCCGATGACGCGTCGATGATCCGGGCGAGCAAGTCAACAGCCAGGTGCTCGGCCACAGGAGCGAGCTGTTGTTCGCTGAGCGCTTTCAGAGTTTGAAAGGTGAGGTTTCCGTCCCGGTCCAACTGCACGAGCGCCTGGATCGCGGCTTGCCAGATACCATCGTCACCGCTTTCTAGGGAGGTCTCGAACAGCCGAGCGAAGGTCTGCGCAGAGCGCGAATCACGAACTGCCGCGGCGCTGCGGCCGTTGCCGCCACGCACCTCGCCGCCGCGCAACAC
>CALELC010000414.1 GCA_937904535.1 uncultured Planctomycetaceae bacterium | reverse complement strand
CCCAGCAGTCCCCGCCGCTGCGCCGGCGCGCCGAGTCCCAGCGATTCATCCGAGACGATGTCGGGGCAGTCCAACAGTCCTAAGCCAGCTCGGTCCAGACCGGGGTCGGTCGCGACGAGCGGTACCGATAGCGCCCCGCGATCATGTTCGCGGTTGTTGTATTGTTGGTGAGCGATCGCCGGATCGTTATCGAGCAGTTCCGGAGCGCTGCCCAGGGCTTCGCCGAGTCGCGCCAGCAGCAGACTCCACAGCTCGGCGTCCGCTTTCCACTTTTCCGGCAGCCAGAGCACGAATCGGTGGGTGCCCTGAGCATGTCCGACGCCGCGGAGCGTGCGCTCTCGACCAGCCGGACTCAGGAACGTTGCCACCAGGCTGGTTTTACCGCTATTGAGCATGCCGGCGATGGCGACTACCGGGTACTGCACCAACTCGACCGCTCGGTGCGGTTGGTTACCGGCTTCCAGCACAGCTGCAGCCGCTGAGGGATCGGTCTGCCGCAGGGCCGCGAGAAAGCTTTCACGCGCTTCGGAGGGGTAGATCCGCTCGATCGCCGCTTGCTCGGCGTCGTTTTCCAGCAAGGTCCGCAGCGCTGGCCAATCGGGTGAAGCGAGTTGAGCGGCGCGAGATTTACGAAAGCCGAACATCGCCATCCTAGCGAAACTGATAGTCGGGATTTTTGTGGTCAAAATCCGACTCGGTCAAACCAACGTTGGTTCTCACGTTCAGATACGTGTACGACTCCAGCAACGGCGCATCCGCCATGTCAGCGGTTTCCAGCGGACCGGGAGGCCAGCCGTAGGCGGCGTAACGCAGCGGGAGATGACGCTCACGATCGAAACAGATCTCGGCACGCGAGAAATCATCGGGCTGACCGTTGGGTTGACTGCGGCGAACCACAATCAAATCGCAGCGTTGGCCCTCGAGCTCCCAGTCGCGTGTGATCGTCACGGTCACGTTGGGATTGGTACGATCTTCTTCGCCCTTTTCGATCAATTTCTTGACCAAATTGGTGAGCCCGATTTCATAGATCGGATAGCGTTGGCCGCGCATGGCAACCAATCCGGTCGGATCGAGATACACCGTTAGCAGGCCGAGAAAGCCGCCTTCGTGCACCACCAACTTGCCGTCGTACTTGTCCTCGGCAAAGATCACTTCCCGGCCGGCCACACTCGCGGGGCGTTCGAACCGCAGGTAGACACGAAACGGTTCGCTGTCATCACGAGCCGGACCACGATGTCGACAGTGAACCTTGATCGACATCTCTTGCGCTTCACCGAGCTGACCGCTGGTGGATTCCTGTTGGACCAGTGTCGCCGTGTAGTCGTCGACGTTCTGGTACATGTGCTCCAGCGCTTCACGAGCGATCTGCAGCACCTCATCCATCGACGACTCGGTCGTGCTTCCGGCCCGACCGGCACTGCCCATGAGTTCGGGCGCCGCGGCGGGGCGGCTGCTTGAACCGCGATAGCTGATCGCGAGCAGCGCACCCACGACGACTCCTAAAACGAAGCCGAGGAAGAACCGTCCTTTGCCGCGCTGCCGCTGGCTTGGCAGCGCGGTTTGGTCATCGATGCCCGACACGGCTTCACTTCTCCTCACAGCGATTAGAACTGCCCGCCGCCGCGCTGCAATTGCTGCATCTGGGCGTTTTGAGCTTCACGAACCGCCGCTCCCAC
>CALELC010000413.1 GCA_937904535.1 uncultured Planctomycetaceae bacterium | reverse complement strand
TCGCTGTCGCTGTCCGAGTCGCTGTCGCTGTCCGAATCGCTGTCGCTGTCCGAGTCCGAATCGCTGTCCGAATCCCAGTCGCTGTCCGAATCCCAGTCGCTATCCGAATCCCAATCGCTATCCGAATCCCAATCGCTATCCGAATCCCAATCACTTTCCGCACTGGAGTGGAAGTCGCCAAGGGCATCCTGTTCGGTATCGCCGCTGGGCGGAATGGCTGCTGGAGACGACGACATTTCTCCAGCGATCTCCAGCGTCTGCGAAGCCTCGGTTCGCTCCAGTGGGTCGGCCGCGATGTCGGCTGCCAGCATCAGCCTTGCCCCCAACCTTTCAACTCTCAGAACGCGTTTGCGTGCATGCTGCCGAGTGCGTTGCCGTGAGTGGGGGGTGCTGCGTCGTCGCATGCCAGCGTCCGGTGCTTGAGAGGTGGGGAGTGGTAAGCCAATACAGGAGAGGGGGGAGAGCGTAGCACAGTCAAAATCGTCAGTCAAGTTTTCGTGGCATCTCCCCGTTCATTGTCGATCTCACACTTCCCGCAGGCCCAAGCTCCGGCTCTTTTCAACGGGCTTCAGTGCTCGGCAAGCTCTTTCAGTAGCAGACGCCAGCGATCGGCAACCTGGCTTCCTTGGAACCGCAGCGCTTCGGAACTAGCGTTCTCACACATCTGGCGGTGGAGCGATTCATCAGTGAGTATCTGGATGATCTGATCGGCCAACGCCCTGAGATCACCAAACGGCACCAATGCACCTGACACGCTATGCGAGATCATGTTCGCTGGACCGTATCGGATATCAAAGGCAACCACAGGGCATCCCTCGCTTAGCGATTCCATGATCACCAACGGGTGCCCTTCGCCTTGGCCTGTTAGAATTGAGAGGCCGGCACTGCGAAATATGGCCCGAACATCCTTGGCGTAGCCATTTACAGAAACAGCACCTTGCAGCCCGAGTTCTTTCACCAGCCCTTTGATCTTTTCTTTCAAACTGCCGCTGCCGTACATCTGCAAAGTAGCCGACGGGACAGCCTTGAGGACTTGCGCGAAGGCTTGCACTGCAAGTGTGTGATTCTTTTCTGGACTGTATCGTGCTAGGTAAACCACCTCCAGCCGGTTTCGTGAGGCAAAATCAACCGGCCGTTCCAGGTTGTGTTCATTACAAGCGGGCGGAATGATGTGGATATTCCCTTCGCCATACCGTCTGACGATGTCGTCACGTTGTCGCTGCGTTGATACGACGATTGCATCCGGCCTGCTGATCGCATGGAGAATGTCGGCGTAGTTAAAATTGGTGCCGCTCGTTTCGATCTCAAACCCATTCTTCGTATGGACGGCGTGAATGATCGGTACGATCTTGAGATTATTCTTGTGATTTAGGTATTTCAGATCGCTGAGTTGCCGGTAATAGATCCGGTTTTTGTCAATGAACGCTATGTAAAGCTGATTTCGATTGGCGGTCAGTCCGTCAAGCCAAAACGCCGCAAACTGCTCCTGTGTCTCAAATTCATTTTGGAACTGACCTTGCCGGTCCAGCAGCGAGATTCTGGCGAGCTGGCGCTGTTGGCCGTGGAGGGTGTAGAGCTGAACAATGGCCACACTTCCGTCGGGCCGGAGGTAATGCTCGCACAGCGACTCGCCGGTCGCGGGGTCGAGATATTGAATGCGGCTGAGAATGCCGGAGGGCGTAAAGGTGTCGCGTCGCCAGCGTTTGCCGCAAGCAATGAAGTTGATGTACTGCAGCACGCTGGACGCCGGTGAACACTTGCGATACTGGACACATCGGCCTTGCTGGTCGTAAACACGCCAATCAGGAGTTCCGGCAACCGGCTTTTCGACAAAACCGGCAGCGATCGCCGCGGGCGCCAGACGTTCGGGTGCGGGCGTATTGCGTCGCTGGCAATCCGCCTCGCCTAGCTCTTGAAAATCGTCGTACAGATTGCGGAAGATGGTGCTCTCCGAGATCAGTTCACGATCGAGCAACTCGGCGCGTGTTTCGGGAAAGTGGGCGTCGTACTTAACCGTCAAAACGTGCGGAACGATGCCCAAATGCTTTTCAAACAGCCTTGCCCGCAGCAGCGCGGCGTTTTCAATCCCGGTCCGTTCTCGCCCGATGTCGAGATTGAGGAACATGACCTTCAGCCGAGAAGTATTGAGCGGCTGACCAGGATCCGATGAGGCGTTGGAGATTCGAGTTGGCATTGATAAATTGATTCATGTCGTCCGTTCTTGGTAGGTTTTTCGGTGGCGACCAAAAAGCGTCTATTGGGGCACGGACGCCGTTTTCGCACACCCCCGCCGATTTGCTAGTATAAGCGCGTTACCACGCGGACTGCACCCAAACCGAGGTATGCCCCTGACCAACCCGAACCTTTACCTGTAACAGAACACTAGCTGTTCACCAACTCAGACGCACATCGTCGGCGGCCAATTTTCCAGGTGGGCGGACGGCTTTACCTGGTCGCTGCACCAGTTGGTCACCGAGTTCTTCTCGCGCTCGCTCGCCAGCGGCGACCAGTTCGGCCACCACCTCGGGAAACTGCTCGGATACATCGGTGGTCTCGCCCACATCATTCTGCAGATCGAACAATGTCAGCTCGATCTGTGCGTTCTGGTAGGGAACCGGCTGCCCGTCACGTCCTCCGCTGCCGCCAGCGAGCGTGCGGTAGGGGTGAGGAAAGTGCAATTTCCAGCGCTGCGTTCGCACCGCGTGCAACCCGCCAGGCGCGTAGTAGCAGTACAGATAGTCGTGCGGTGTGGGCGCTGCTGATTCAAACATCAGCGGTGCCATGTCCTTGCCATCAATCGGATGCGACGGCAATTCCGCACCGATCAAACCAGCCAGCGTCGGCAGCAGGTCAATCGTCGAGCAGAGGCTATCGGTCGTGGTGCCAGCCGGGATTTTGCCTTTCCACTGCATCAGCGCGGGCACGCGGTAGCCACCCTCAAACATCGTCCCTTTGCCCTCGCGCAGCGGTCCAGACGATCCCGCATGGTGGCCATAGGAGAGCCAAGGTCCATTGTCACTGGTGAAGATCACCAAGGTCTGCTCGTCGAGTTCCAGCTCTTCGAGCGTCTTCAGGATCTGGCCGACTGACCAATCGACTTCCATTACGACATCGCCGAACAATCCCGCCCCGCTTTTCCCTTCGAATTCGGGCGAAACGTACAGCGGCACGTGGACCATCGGATGCGGCAGGTAGACAAAAAACGGTTGGTCCGCGGAGTTGCGAATGAACTCAGTCGCGAGCTGCGTGAACTGCCGGGTCATCTGCTTCTGGTCGTCGGGCTGAACGTTCGCGTTGACCACGGTGACCTCGCCCGGAGCATCAGACTGCAGCATCGGCAACGGTGGCCAAGCCGATACGGCCCCCGGATTTCGCTGCAGGCGCGCCACATTTTCGGGATGCAACGGCCACATATCGTTGCTATAGGGGATCCCAAAATAGGTATCAAACCCGTGGCTCGTCGGCAAAAACCGGGGGTGGTGCCCGAGGTGCCACTTGCCAAAACAGGCGGTGGCATAACCACACGACTTGAACATTTCGGCGAGGGTCAATTCCTCATCAGCGATCCCGATTTGGCTGTTTGGCCCGAGCGCTCCCTGGATTCCGATCCGCTGATGGTAGCAACCGGTCATCAACGCCGCCCGCGATGCTGAGCAGACTGCTGACGACGTCACAAAGTCAGTGAAGCGGCGGCCGGCAGCGGCCATGCGATCGAGGTGCGGCGTCGGATAGTCGCGCGCGCCAAACGGACCGATATCGGCGTAGCCCATGTCGTCCATGAAAATGATCACGACGTTGGGCGGTCCTGATTCACGAGCCAGCCCCCTGGTCGCGTGTGTCACTGCCAAGACCAGCAAACAGACGCCGACCCATGCACCACGGCAACACGCCACCCCTGCCCCGTTCCAAGCTCGCATCACCGCACCTACGCAATCAACCAGCCGGAGAAATCAGAACCACGCCCGCCTCAGCGGACCGATCAATCGGTGAGGTCGTCACCCAGATCGTCGACATCATCGATGTCAGCGACATCGTCCAAGTCTTCTAATTCCTCATCTTCATCGCTTACGCCCGGGCCGCTGAGCCCAAACTCGGCGCTGATTTCGTCTTCGATCTCGATCTCATAATCGTCTTCGAGTTCTTCCTCAAAGTCGTCATCAAAATCATCGTCGAAGTCTTCGTCATCAATGTCGTCGAAGTCTTCGAACTCATCTTCGCCGCTGTCGTCAGGCACGCTCTCCGTGTCGCCGAAATCTTCATCGTCGTCATCGAAGCCGGACAATTCCGCGGTCGTTCCCCCCGGCTCGCCGATCGTCGGATCGATCGGGTCAAGCGGCAAACCGCAAGGCCCCTTCGGGTCATCCATCAAAGTGCGGACAGTCAGTGCGGAAATGTGGCTCATGGTAGCGGGTCGGCTAGGAGAGGAAGGGCAGCGAGAGTTCAGCGGGAGCCGGCGTGCGGTCTCGCGGGGACGTGGGAACTGTGAACAAGCGAAGCGGCCGCGTCAAGCGCCAAGATAGTCGAAACCGGTCGACAGGTTTAGCAGGCGTGCGGACAGCCCGGTCGCAAACTGGGCGAGCTACGGCGGCGTGCGGAAGTTTAGCGGCCGATCGCTTTTTGCCAATCCTGACGATGACACCGCGCCGATGGCAAGGGCTGGCACGCCGTGTATTGAACCGTCCCGCCTACTTGGCCTATCGCTGCCGATGGGTTTCTCGCTATGGAATTGAAATGAACGTCGCCCATTCCGGTGGCGCCGCCACCAACAAGGCTTCAACCTGCCTTCACGAGAGAAAATCGGTGTTGCGACTTTGCCTACTCGCTCTGCTGGCCGGGGCACTGCTCTCCGGGTGCTCGCACCACCGCTACGCCCACATCCTCAAGGATCATGACGGCGACATGGTCGGCAGCCACGACGCCGGGGCCGCGGTCTGGAACCCGCTGGTCGATGAAGCAGTCGCGCGGATGCTGTCGCGTTGTCCGCCCAAGGTCCAACAGGTCGGCTTCGCTCCCGGTGCTGAGTTCGATCCAGCCACCGGCTTGCCGCTCGAGGGCTCGGCCGCCACCCCCGGGGTGTCGACCGTTTGCTTCATCGGGATTGAAAACAAGAGTGCCGAAGAACTCCACGATTTCAAGGATCAGCTCTATGAGCGGATCGATTCTGAAATCAACGGCGCACCGCATTTCCGTACCGTCAGCCGGCGGATGGTCGATGCAGCACTACTGGAAACACGGCTCCGGCCCGATGCGCTCTTCGTGCCAGGCAACCGCGATCTGTTTGCTGCGTCGCTTGGACGCCAAGGGATGCCGATCGACACGCTGATGTACGCCACCATCACCAGTGGAACCACCGATCGCAATGATTCGACTCAGCGCGACTATCTGCTGACGCTCGAAATGGTCAACCTGCACAACGGCGAGTACGTGAAGGAATCGGCGAAGATTCGCAAGGGTTACCACAAGACACGGGCGGGCAAGTGGTGGAATTTCGGACTCGGCCAAGGCGACGGTTGATCCTGCCTCGCGGCCGCTTCAGCCCTGCCCCAAGCAACGGAACTGCTCAGCCCATGCGCTTTGGCGTTTGGGCAGCGGGGCTGTGTCTGCTGCTGAGCAGCGGCTGCACCCTCGCAACTCGTGATCTGCAGCGCGGCCGCTCGGCCTATTATCTGGGCGATTTCAGCACCGCGCAGGCTAGCCTGAAAAAGGCGGCTGAGTCCAAGTCACCGGCAGCCTTGCCGGCGAGATTGGATTTAGCGATGGCCCAGTTTGCCAGTGGCCATACCGAGTCAGCCATCGAAACGCTGCGATCGCTCCGCGACGATTTCGATCGGATCCCGGCGATCTCGCCCGCTCAAGAAGTCGCCGCCATCGTGACCGATGACACGGTACGGCAATACCGCCCCGCCGGTTATGAACAGGTGATGGTGCGATCGATGCTCTCGCTCTGCAGCCTCGCGGCGGACGATGGCGATGCCGAAAGCTACGCACTGCAGGCACAAATGCATCAGGCGGAACTGGCCCGCCAGGCTGAATCGCGGGGCCTGACCGGGGCTGCCGACATTTATCAGCCGCTGGCTCTTGCGCCGTACTTGCGCGGGGTGCTGCGGGAAGCGACGCTGCACGACTACGACGATGCGGTGCGGGCATATCAGTTGGTCAGCCATCTGCAACCGGCCTTTGCCCCCGCCCAGGCCGACATCGAGCGGGCGACCAGTGGCCAACACAGCGCACCAGGAAACGGCGTGCTGTATGTCATCGCGCTGGTTGGCCGTGGTCCGGTGCTCGAAGAACAACCGGCCGAAGTGACCACGGCCGCACTGCAGATCGCCACCCAAGTTTATTCGCTGGCCGAGAATGATCGCATGATGCTGCCCAACTTGGTCAGCGTGAAAGTTCCCAAGGTGGTTGTCCCTCATTCGCCCGCCGCCGCGCTGTCGCTCGACAGTTCTGGCGTCTGGCTCGGAGCCACACAACCTTTGGTCGACATCGCTCAAATGGCCACACGCCAGAGCGAAGCCGAGATGCCGTGGACTCTCGCCCGTGCGGTCGTGCGACGTGTGACCAAAGAGGTTGCGGTAACTCAAACCACGCGTGCGGTTGGTCTCGACGGGCTCAGCGGCGAAGTCGCGCGGTTTGCGACCGTCAATGTCTGGTCGCTCGCGGAGCATGCCGATACGCGCTGCTGGGGTTTGCTGCCGCGTGAAATCCAGGTGCTACGCGCCGAACTGCCGGCAGGTAAGCATCAACTTGGGCTGACTGTAGTCGGCAACAGCGGGCAAAACATCGGCGCCAAAAGCTACGCCGATGTGCAGATCGAGAATGGGCGCAACACGTATCTGACGGTGATCGCCGCCGACCGCCAGGCTCACATTGCTCCTTAACTCGGCATCCGAGTCTTACTCCGGGCCTGGCGATCACCTGGCTTCCGCGTCCTACCACGGCGCGCCCACCCGGGGTACCACAGCACCAGCGGTGCGGGCTCTCACCCGCCGCGCCGGCGCTAGCACTGCGGCCAGGTCGGCGTCCACCGTTGGCCCCAATGGGTGCCTTCGGCAGTGCCTCAGCACCGCTGCAGCGGCTTAGGTCAAACCTGACAACCGGCCCGTGCTGTCGCCGATTGATTCCGCTGGCGTGCCCATGATGTCGAGCATGCTCAGGAACAGGTTGCCCATCGGCGTGTCGGTTGGGTACTGCAACCGCCGACCGGTCGGGATCGTCCCGCCGCCGCCTCCGGCCAACACGATCGGCAGATCGTGGTGGGTGTGGCGATTGCCGTCACCCAGAGCGCTGCCGTAGAGGATCATCGAGTTGTCCAGCAGCGTGCCATCGCCGTCCTGAACCGCATCGAGTTTTTCCAAGAAGTAAGCGTACTGCTCGACCAGGGAGCGATC
>CALELC010000412.1 GCA_937904535.1 uncultured Planctomycetaceae bacterium | reverse complement strand
AGCGGCGGAAGCTGCGAATTATGTTGCGGTCACGTGAGCACATTCCAGCGGAGACCAAGATGGCTTTAATCGGCGAAGTCGAACGCGTCGTCGCCGAGCACACGACAGCGGAGTCATGGCAGGCGGTGTTCGATGAAGCGGCTCCGTCAGCGCCCGGCCGTGTCACCGGTTACTACGTGATGCTGGCCAGGATTGTGTCGCAACTGATTCGCGATCAATGGCTTTGCCTGATCGTATCGGGCCTGCTGGTTTGGCTGTTATTGGTCGCGGCGACCCGGTCGCTCCGTCTGGCGACCATTGCCCTGATCCCGAATCTCTTGCCGGTGATGGGTGTGCTGGCGATTTTGGGGCTAAGCGACGTGCGGATGAATATGGGGGCGGCGATGATCGCAGCGGTCTCAATTGGGTTGTCGATCGACGGCTCGGTCCATTTCCTCACCGGTTTCCAGCGAAAACTTGCCCGTGGCCGCAGTCCATGTGAGGCGGTGTTGTTTGCACAGAAGCAAATCGGCTTGCCATTGTTGATGGCCACGTTCGCGCTCACCATCGGTTTTAGCGTGCTGGCGATCAGCGACTTCATCCCGACGGCGACCTTCGGGATTCTGACGGCCGCAGCGCTGGTCGCTGGCACGGTGGCCAACCTGACGCTCTTGCCCGCGCTGTTGGGCGGCCAAGGCCGGCCGCGAAAGCGATTGAAAGCGGAGACCTAAATCCCTCGGCTCGCATGCCGGGTAGCACGTCGCTGAGGTACGAATGGCGTGTTGAGTGGACCGCAGGTGCGACTGCCAGATGCTTCGTCGCCGGGTGACGTAACTTTGCGGTTCACGCCCATCGCTAGGGTTCTGGGCGTGCCACCTCACACGTCCTCACTCATCCACTTCAGGCAGGCGTCACCGCGTCAGTCGCGGCAACATCTCTGCAGCGGGATCAATCGACGTGACCAAACGGCTCGAGATGCACCAGCACATCTTTGATTCTGGCGAACCGAAGGATTAGTTCGTCCTTCACATCGTGCCCGATCCGATGTCCCTCTTCGACCGTCATGTGCGGATCGACTTGAATGTGAATGTCGACGAGGTATTCGATTCCCGTTTTACGCACCCATAGCTTTTCCACCGCCTGCACACCGGCTACCCGTTCGGCAACGAGACGAACCTGAGCGACGACTTTGGCGTCGGCTTGCGGGTCGAGCAACTCACCGGTGGAGTGAGCCAGCAGCAGACCGCCGGACCAGAAGATCGCTGTTACGACAACGAGCGCTGCCGCTGCATCGGCCCAGTAATATTGCGGCCCTGCCCAGCGGACCACTACCAGCCCGATCAGCACAGCCAGCGAGCAGAGCGCGTCGCTGCGGTGGTCCCAAGCGCTGGCAACAATCGCGGTCGAACCGGTTCGCAAGCCGACTCGCCGGGTGTACCAGTACAACAATTCCTTCAGGACCGCATTGCCACCGGCAATCCACAGCGTCCAAATCGGAGGCACATGCGGCTCGTTGCCCATGCGTCCGATCACCTCTCCGCCCAGGTACAAGGCTGACATCAGAATGATGATCGCAACATACGCGCCGGCAACAGCCTCCACTCG
Source organism: uncultured Planctomycetaceae bacterium (assembly GCA_937904535.1). GTDB lineage: Bacteria > Planctomycetota > Planctomycetia > Pirellulales > Pirellulaceae > UBA6163. The sequence goes on along the minus strand of CALELC010000412.1, from coordinate 7,775 downwards.
CGTGTGGCCATAAGGGTGCTCATCATCGGCTGGAATCTGCGCGTACCACAGCGCAGCCAAGGTCACCAAGGATGACAGCGAATCTCCGAGCGAATTGACCGCATCTGATATCAGCGCATACGATCCGCCGATAATCCCGCCGACGAGCTTGACGATCCCGAGCGACAGATTGACGCCCAGGCCAACCAGTGTTGCTCGGACCGCTTGCACATACAGTGGCCGGGCAGATTCGGCGGCAGGCCAAGTCACCTCATCGGTCAACGTCGATTTCCTTTTGTGGCTGACGACTGTCGGGCAGCGTTTTTCGTGGGGGCTCAAGCGGTGCGGACACGGCTTTGCTGAATCAGGGGCTCGATGACCAACGCCGCCAACAAGGCGATCAGGACAAACTGCCAAATCCCGCGACCGAACCGCCGGTTGGCATCTTCGGAGAGGTAGTCTTCAACCGAATCATAGAGCGTCGCTCCGATTTGCTGCGCTGCCTCCTGCACCACGGCCGGTTCGACCTCTGCCGTGCGCAGATCCGCCACGGGAACGCTTACCGTCGTCCAGATCACCTGGCCATCGCTGCTGGAAAACCGGTAGCTACCCGCCAGCCGTGTCGCTGGCCACACCAGCCGTCCATCGGCTTGGCTGGGAGCAGTCGCTGAATCATCGGCAGCGGCCGCTTCGGCTTGCAGAGCAAACGACTGACCATCGGGCAATGTGACCGTCCAGCGGCTAGCGGCGTCGATACCGCGGAGAACGATCGCTTCGCCGGCACTGCGGCTCGATCTCGCTTCGTCGCCCAACGTCAGGTATGCCAGGGTGCGCTGCATCAGCGGCACGAACACTGGTCTGAGCGGTAGCGTTGACCATCGCGGGTCCGCTGTCGTCGCGATTTGCAACACGCGTCCGCGACCGGCGCTGCCCACGGCGATCAGCGGTTGGCCGCCTTCGAGCCGCATCACGGTCTGCGACTCCGTCGATTCCGGCTCGCGTGCGAGCAGTTCGCGCCACTTCGACACCTGCACATTACTGAGTGACCCTTTTTCACTCCCAGACAGCGCTGCCAGCGGCGGATAGGTGAAACGCGTGTCGTCGATTGCCTGAGCTGTGGCAGGCGACTGGATCGGTCCAAACCGCAGCGGCAGCAGCGGCTGACCATCGCTGCCGATGAGCTGCGTGTCGTACCACTGCGAGTCGATCGACTCGCCAGCAAACACCACCAGTGTCCCACCTTCCGTCTCGACGAAATCGGCTAGCCAGCGGCAGTCCTCGGCGCTCGGCCGCGCGACATCGGCCAGAACGACAACTTGGGGCGTGAAATCGACGGCTGGCTCAGACAGTCGCCCGCCGCGTCGCTTCTGAGTGCGGAACAGATCGACGGGGCGATCGTCGGGGTTGGCCTGACGGCTAAGTGCGAACGGGCTCAGGGCCAAAGCGAGAAAGTCGGTGTTGCTTTGCAGTGGGCCGCTGGCCGGCGTGCCGTCGACCAGCCACACGCCGATCGGATCGACCACGCGGAACTCGCGATAAACCGTGTCGTCCGCGGGGATGAGATCGCGGGCGGCGAGCGTCGAGCCGTCATCGCTGGGCAACACCGAGATCTCGATCGCATGGGCGCCGATCCGCTCTAGTTGCACCGGCAGCATCGCGGTAGCCACGCCGCTGCGAACCGCTGTGGTCTGCCGCAGAGTCACTTCGCCGTTGATCCGCAGTTGCAAGTCGACGGTCGCTGGATCGATCCCTTCGATCCTCGCCTCGACGAGCCAAGGGACCATTTGTCCTGGCACCGCGACCGCCAGCGCAGGCTCGGCGCGACTGATCCGCCGATTGCTGGTCGGCTGCGGAACACCGTTGACAGCATCGATCCAAGAGAACTCGGGCTGCGGGGTGATGGCCCGCAAACGCTCGCCAATTGCGGGCAGGGAGTCGAGCAGAGACTGCGGGTAGTCACTGGCAGTGCGATCGCTGAGCAGCACGATTTGACGGTTGGCCAGGCGGCTTTCCGCGGCGATGCGGAGCGTTTGAGAGACCAGTCGATCGAGCTCAAATGCCGGGCCACCAACTGAAACCTCGCCGAGTTGGGAGCGGATCGACTGGGGATCACCGCTCCGCACGATACCATCACTGGTAACAAGCGTGATTTCCGAGTCTCGTCCCAGCGTGGCGGTGATCTGCCGTGCGGCATCGACCACGGCATCGATCCGCTGTTGACCGTCCTCGCGACCTACCGACGTCGAATAGCTGGTGTCGAGGATCACTGTCATTGCCACCGGCTGGTCGCCACGCGGTTGTTGCCACCCGGTCAACACCGGCCGAGCCAAACAAAGCGCCAACAACACGGGAATCGCGCAGCGGATCAGCAACAGCAACCAATTGCGAACTTGCAACCGCCGGCGGTTGAGCTGAATCACCGATTCCAGAAACTGCATCGCACCCCAGTCGACCAGTTGGAAGCGGTTGCGAAACAGCAGGTGAATGGCCAGTGGAACTGTAAACGCTAGTGCTCCCAGAGCGAGCAACCAATTGAGCAGAATCATGACAACCTGCGACGCGTAGCGAGGTAACGCGCCAGCCCGTCGGCCAACGGCAGGTCCGTTGTCATCACCACGTGATCGATCCGGTTTCGGCCGCAGCCATCGTGCAGCCGCGTCTGAAACGTTTGAAACTGCTGGCGGTAAGCGTCCCGCAGCGCCGCCGCGTCGATGTCTTCTTGCTGGCCGGAACGCTCGAGGTTGCGAAATCGCATCCGCCCGGTAAACGGAAAATCAACCTCATCGGGATCGAGCACTTGGAACACCAACACCTCGTGCTTGGCGTGGCGAAAGTGGGCCAGCGCCTGCAGCAGGGTGTTGATCTCCGCAAAACAGTCGGAGATCAGGATCAGCAGCCCACGGCGATGCAGTTTCTTGGCCAGGCCGCCGAGCACCTGTCCCAGGTCGGTCTCGCCGCCTGGCGGACGCCGCTGCAGCGCCGCATAAATCGCTTGCAAGTGCTTAGGACGACTTCGCGGCGGCAGGAACTCCCGCACCTGAGTATCAAACGTCGCCAGGCCCACGCCGTCCTGCTGCCCGATCATCAGATACGCCAGAGCCGCAGCCAGCGACATTGCGTACTGGTACTTCGATTGTTCGCTACGCGTCCCGCCATAGTTCATCGAGCCGCTGGCATCGACGATTAAGGTCGACTTAAGGTTGGTTTCCTCTTCGAACTCACGGATATAGACGCGATCCGTCTTACCGAAGACCTTCCAGTCGATTGCGCGGATTTCGTCGCCCTGCACATACGGACGGTGCTCACGGAACTCGACGCTGTAGCCTTTGTGCGGTGAGCGATGCTGACCGCTGCAAAACCCTTCGACGACCTGGCGGGCCAGCAATTCCAGATTCTTGATCCGATCGCGCTGTCCGGCGGTCAGCAATTCGCCAAGCTGCATCGCGCTGAGCCTTTAGAGAATCGCACCGCTGGGCCGCGGTAATTCCGCAAGCGCTCGTCGAATCAGATCGTCAGCTCCGATTCCCTCAGCTTCGGCGGTAAACGTTGGCACCAGCCGATGACGCAGCGCCGGCAGGGCCAGCGCCTCGATGTCACCGATGGTCACATGATGCCGTTGATGCAGTAGGGCCCTCGCCTTACCACCGATTACCAATTGCTGGCTTGCCCGTGGTCCGGGGCCGTATTCGATGTACTGCTTCACCCACTGCGGTGAGGCTTCATCGCGAGGCCGCAGCATGCGGACAAGGCTGAGCACAAACTGTTTCACGTTCTCCGGCAGCGGCACGCTGCGGACGACTTGTTGGTAGCGAACGATCTGTTCGCCGTCGATCACGCTCGTGCAGCGAGCCGAACTGCTTCCGGTCGTTCGGTCGATGATCTCGCCTTCTTCGTGGCGGTCGGGGTAGCCGACGACGACGTGGAAGATGAATCGATCGCGCTGCGCTTCGGGCAGCGGGTAAGTGCCTTCTTGTTCGATGGGATTCTGAGTCGCCAGCACAAAGAACGGCTCTTGCAATCGGTAGGTCTTGCCTGCCGCCGTGACTTCATGCTCCTGCATCGCCTCCAGCAGCGCCGCCTGCGTCTTGGGCGGCGTGCGGTTGATCTCGTCGGCCAGCAGCACCTGCGTGAACACGGGGCCGGGCTGAAACACCATTTCCCGCCGCCCGGTCTGCGGATTCTCCTGGATGATGTCGGTGCCGGTAATGTCGCCGGGCATCAAATCGGGAGTGAACTGGATGCGGCGAAACTGCAACTCCATCGACTCAGCCAGCGACCGGATCATCAAGGTCTTCGCCAGGCCGGGGACACCCTCGAGCAGACAGTGACCACGCGCCAAGACCGCGATCAAGAGTTGCTCGATCACTTCGCTCTGGCCGACAACAACCTTGCTGACTTGCTCACGTACGGCCGTGAACGACTGCACCAGTTGCGCCGCCAGTTCCAATTCATGGCCGGAATCAGCACCCGGAGTTTCGGAGGTGGAATCGACTGGCGGCGGTGTGGAGGGCATGGAACGGAGGTTCGCAAGGAGGTGCAAGGAATCGGTACGTTGGTCCGAGGCCGGCTGGGTTGCCGTGGCGACCAACGAAACCGACTCCATTAAACCCTATGCTAACCGATCAGGCGTCACTCGTTAGGGCCACGAATGCCATCGGCATAGGCTTCGTCAGCCGTCACGTCGCGGTCGATCCCAGCCGGCTCATCATAGGACGGATGCGTTTGATCGGCGTCCGCATCCAGGTGCACTGCGGTGTAACCGCCACGCGACTTGAAGTACATCCCCAGTCCGATGTAGCACGCCAGCATGAAGGTCGGGAACAGCGCCATCTTGGCCAAGGCGTCGAATTGTCCGGCCGTTTCAGCTGCCTTAACGGCCTCTTTGGCCTCAGACGCGGTCACTTCCCGAGCGCGCTCTGGGTCGATCGCCGCATAGGTGATTCCCAGGTACGGCTTTTCGACCAAGATCTGCTCAGCGACTTCCGGCGAGGTGGAGCGCAGTTCGGCACTGGCGGTCCGTTCTTGCAACGCTCCGATGAACGGGAACCCGAGCACGCCGACGGCGATCATCCCGATCCCGGCAATCGCGTTGAGCGTCAAGGCGCCGCCCTTGGGACATTGTTCGGCGGTGATCCCGAGCATCGTCGGCCAGAAGAATGTCTTGCCGACGCCGTACAGGGTTGCCGCCGCCATGATCGCGCCGAGCCCCGAGTTGCCGGTGCGAGACAGCGCGAGCAGACCGAGAATCGCCAGAATCGCGCTGGTGATCAGCAGGCCGATCGGCGAGAGCCGATGCACGATCGGTCCGGCAAAGAACCGCAGCACCATCATGATCGCCGAGGTGTAGACAAGCACCCAACCGGGATTGAATCCGGCGGTTTCCATCGGCGCTTCCATCAGTCCGCTGATCCAGCCGTCGGTGCCAAGTTCAGTTACCGCCAGCGGCATCATGACGACGATTAAGAAGGCCAAGATCGGTCGGCCAAAACTGCCGGTCTGGATTCCAAAGAAAATGGCTGCGATCGCTGTCAGAGCAGCCGCAATCCATAGCTTGAACTCAAACACTTCGGCGAGCTGCATGAAGATCAGTCCGAAGCCGACGAACGCCCCAAACGCACCGAATTCGGCGAGCATTTCGCGGTAGCTCACCCCGGCCTGCTCCCGCTCGCTGCGTGGGAACGGCAGCCGTGACAAGATGACCACATACAGCACGGCGGGAATGGCGATCAGACCCAGCACGAACCGCCAGTCACCTTCGCGGGCGGTATCAGCCATCATGATCGTGATGATCCCGGCGATCACCAAGCCACCGGGCCAGCCCGCGTGCAGGATGTTCAACCATTTTGTCTTCTCGCGATTGAACATCGTCGCCACGACCGGGTTGATGAACGCTTCAACCGTACCGTTGCCTAAGGCCAAAATGATGCTGCCCCAATACAGCAGCTTGTAACCGCGAGCTTGGGCCGCAACGAGTTCCGTGCCGGTGACGCCCTGGATCGTCGAGTAGGCGAGCCACGCCATCACCATGTAGATGCTGTAGCAAACAAATGAGAAGAACATCGCCGTGCGATAACCAATCCGGTCGATCACCAGACTGAACAGAATGATCGAGATCGCGAACGGCCACACGCCGGCGCCCTTGAGCTCGCCGATTCGGACTTTGTCGATGTTGAAGTCGACGCCGAAACGGACATCGCACAGGTACATCCGCGTGATAAACGCGAACGACGTCGTGATCAGCGCGATGAAGCACCCCCAAAACAAAAGATGGGATGGCTTTTGGGCGTAGTCGTTCATAAGCGGCGGGCTCGGTAGGAGAAGGTGGCGAAGGAAGGACACGCCAATGGTCCGGCCAATCGCAGCGCGGAACGCTGACGGCTGTACCAGGGCGAAGAACGATCGGCTGCGGAATTGACGGTTATTAAAAACCACCCGCTAGCATACTCCACGGTGCAGATGCTGCCATTAACGCCGTCTAATGTCAAGCTGTTGCATATCACCGGGCACGTAAATGATGCGATGCTGCAACGGTCACAAGGATCAGTGAAGCCCGATCGGCGAACTGAACCGGGTGAATCGTCCGCGAATTGCCCTGGGGTAGAACGCGGGGCGGGTACGCCGCCTGGTGCTCCAGCGTTCTCGGGGTCGCCTGGTGAGGGCGGCGGCTTGGCTGGTAAACTGACCAACTTGATTCCCGATTTACACCAGGCGTATCCATGACTGCTGCTTCGTCCCGTCCTTCGCATGCTCAGACCCCTCCGCCACCGAACTCTCTGGTGCCCGAACAAGGTTGGCACTGCGGCCATTACTTTTACCGGTTCTGCCGTGAGCGATTGGACGGCATCGAGGGCCGCGAAGAACTGATCGCGGCGCTCCAGCCGCCGGAAGAACAACGCACGCAGCGAGTTCAGGGCTACATCGTGAGCGGCCATAAGGCTGATTTCGCGGTGATGGTGATGGACCCGGACCCACTGAAGGTCGACGCGGTCCACCAACAGATCATGTCGGGACCGCTGGGCCGAGCGATTGAACCAGTGTGGTCGTTCATCTCGCTGAGTGAAGTCAGCGAATACGTACCCACGGTCGAGCAATTTCGTGAGGGGCTGATCGCTGAAGGAATGCCCGCCGATTCCCCGGAACTCGAACAACGTGTCCAGGCATACGAGACGCGGTTGCCGCTGATGAACTTTCAGCGGCTCAATCCAGAGTTTCCTGACTGGCCAGCGGCCTGCTTCTATCCGATGAACAAGAGCCGCGTGGTAGGAGCCAACTGGTTCACCACGCCGTTCTCGGTCCGCCGCGCCTTGATGTCCGAGCACGCGCGCAGCGGCATCGCCTTCGCTGGACGCGTCAGCCAACTGATTACCGTCGGTGTCGGACTGGATGATTGGGAATGGATGGTCACGCTGTGGGCGCGGAACCCCCAGTATCTCAAGGACATCGTCTACCGGATGCGGTTCGACGAAGCGAGTGCTAAGTACGCGGAGTTCGGACCGTTTTACACCGGCTACAAAGCGACTCCTGAGGAAATCTTGAAGCACTGCCGGATCGGCGTCTGAGCCCAGAACGACGCCTCAACGGGAGGCAGTACCTGTGGGTCAGCCACTCGTAAAACATTCACGCTGAACCGCTCAGACGCAAACCGCGTGCAGTCGCTGCACCCTTTGCGCCTTAGCGTCTTCACGTGACCCGCATCACTCCGCTTCCTGCTGGGCAGGAGAGCCCGACGAGCGTTTCTCGTCAGTAGCGCTGAACGAGTTTTTTTTGCCGGTGCGAAAGGCGCCGGAGTCGCGCAG